>CAZJLQ010000162.1:0-4131 GCA_964546675.1 uncultured Synechococcus sp. | reverse complement strand
CTTTGTTGCAGCATCAGTGGTTGCTTGTTCGTGCCAGACCTGCTGTTTGGATCGAAGCTTGCGATTGCCCAAGCTCAGCCAACGACCGCTCTAAAGCAGCCCGCTTTGCAGGAACCAGAGTTCAACCGAAGGGCTTACAACCCTGCGGTGCTGCATGTGCGCTTTACAGAAGCAGCAGACCGCACGGTCGATTCCGCAGCGGATGCATTTCTGGATCTCACGCTGATACCCGCATCAGGCAATGTTGAAGGTCTTCGGGTTGAACTCTCCAAGCAAGTTTTTCAGCAGCAGTTGCGTGGTCTTTATCGGCAGCTGTCGCGTCAGGAATCTCTTCAGGTGGATGATCCCTCGTCGCCTTCGCGTCAGTTGCATGCGCTGTTGATCGAGGGAATCACACCGATTCTGGAACGGGAGAAGATCACAACTCTCCTGCTTGCGGCCGATCGAGGCCTGCAGGCTGTTCCGTTTGCGGCGCTCAGTGACGGGCAACGTTTTTTTGGTGATCGTTACGCCTTTGCGATTACGCCATCTCTCGCTCTAACGGAATTCAATGCGGCCGATAGTCCTGATCAACGCTTGCTGGCCTTTGGGGCGTCTGAATTTCAAGGGTTGTCGGATCTCCCCTTGGTGCCTCAAGAACTGAACCGCATTTCCGCTGCGGCGGGGAAGGATCAGTTCCTCAATCGTGAGTTCACCGCTTCCGCTCTGATCGAGAAGGCCGGTTTGCCTCGGTATGACCAGCTGCATGTCGCTACGCATGCTGAGTTCAAACCGGGGGGGCCTCAGGCGTCCCAGCTCCATTCCGGTGCTGGCCCGATTTCGATGAGTGAGTTGGCGGCCTTGCGTCAGAAACGCCAGGGAATTCCGTTGGATCTGGTCGTGTTCAGTGCTTGTCGTACGGCTCTGGGTGATGCAGAGGCGGAACTTGGCTTTAGTGGTTTGGCCTTGCAGGCCGGCGCGCGCAGCGCGATCGGCACGCTCTGGTATGTGGATGATGTCGCCACATCGGCGTACTTCGTGCAGATGTACCGCTTTCTTGCCGATGGCATCCCCAAGGCAGAAGCGATGCAGATGACCCGGCAGGCCTTCGTGCGTGGTTTGGTGCGACTTGATGGCAATCAGGTGCTGGGGGTGGGTGATGTTGCCCTGTTAAGTGATCTCAACCCGCTGCAGCAGCGCCGTGCGGCGGCTGGATTCAGCAACCCCTTTTTCTGGGCTGGCATTGAGCTCATGGGTGCACCGTGGTGAAGCGCTGCCAGCTGAACTGACGCATCCGATCGCTGTGGCTGGGCTGATCGGTGTCTCCCAGAATGGCGTCCGTCAGCAGCTGGGCTGTGATGGCCGCCAAGAGCACACCATTGCGGTGATGGCCTGTGGCCAGCCAGACCCCTGGAAGGGGGCTCGATCCGAGGACAGGTGCCTCATCCGGTGTGCAGGGCCGGAATCCCCACCAACGCTCCATCGGGGGCCATGTTGCCGCCTGGGGCAGCAGCGCTTGAAGCCCTGCCTGCAACTCTTTCTGTCCATTCGGAGTCAGCCCCTCTTCAAATTCGGCGTTCCGTTCACTGGTGGCTCCCACCACCACCAGGCCGTCCTCCCGTGGCACGAGATAGGTTCCCGGGCCAAAGATCACGCGCTTCAAAGCGGCGCGTGGTGCCTGTAGGGAGAGCATCTGCCCCTTCACTGGGAACACGGGCAAAGCACCGAGAAGTTGCTGGCTCCATGCGCCGCAGCAGAGGACGGCCTCGTCTGTGGGGAGCTGCTGTTCTTCCCCGATGGCATTGCGCAGGAGGATCCCAGTCAGGGTTCCGGTTCGGTCCTGGTCGAGATTCAGCACCTCTGTGCCTTCCATGAATTGGACGCCCAGGGAGGTGCAGGCCCGCTCGAGCGCCCGCATCAGTTGGCGGCGATTGTCGATCTGACCGTCTTGCTCGAACAGCAGCCCTGCCCTCCAGGCTGAGCCGATACCCGGCACCTCCCGCTCCAGCCTTGAGCGATCCAGTGCCTCTCCGAAGGCTGCTGTGGGGTAACGGTCGCGTTCGTCCTCGCCATGAAACGGCACCACAATTCCGCAGGCCCGCAAACCACAGGCGAGACCGCCATCAAGTTCGATCTGGGCAACCCAGCGGGGCACAAGATCGAGGCTGGCCTGCCCGAGCTGCAGCAACGCTCCCGTGAGGCCTTCCGCATGGGGGGCGAGCATGCCCGCTGCCACGAAGCCAGCTGCTTCGCTGCGCCGGCGGCTGATCACCTGAACAGCTTTGCCCCGCCGTGCCAATTGATGGGCGATCGCCAAACCCATCAAGCCACCACCGAGGATCCGCAGCGGTGGTCTGGTCGCGATCGTCATCAACGGGATTCGGACTGAACAGCAGCCAAAAGGCGTTTGAGCAGGGTTGCGGCATCAGAGATGCTGCTGGGTCCCTGGTGCAGTTGGTCGCAGATGCTCTCGAGAGCAGGGGCATTGCTCTCGGCACAGGCGTTGATGGCACTCAACAGAAGGGAGGTCCAGCGGTTGCTGCTGCGGCAACGTTCCAGGCTCAGTTCCAGGATGGCTGCGGTGAGCTCGCTGTCAAACAGCACGGCCTGAAGCAGCGCATCGCGGGAGATGCGCAGCAGTTCTGCAGGAGTGTCGATGACGCGCACGCGCGCCGTGTGAAGTCCATCTCCGAATAGGGCCATCTCACCAAGAAGATCCCCGGCTTTCACCACGGCCAGAGTGCGCATCGGTGCTGTGGATTGATCCACTTCCACCGCCAAACGTCCTTGATTGACGAGGAGAAGGGATTCGGCGACGGCACCCTGCTCAATCACCACCTCATTCAGAGCGGGACGCAGGATCTCCGGCTGAAGTTGGTCCATATGAACATCGAGCAGCAGTCGCAGGCGGCTGCGCATCGCTTCCAGTTGCGGCAAGGATGCACCCACGAACCTTCCTGCGACTGCTTCCATGCTGATCGTGCCGGGCGCCGATGTTCAGGATGTGGAGATCTGCTTCACGCCAGCTCACGCCATCGGATGGCGGCCGTTTGGAGCCACGCCTCGATGAGGGTTGGCGTCCCCTGTTGATTCCATAGGATCCCTGAACCTGATTGATCGCCTGGGCCCATGGCCGACGCAGCAACCCAACCGGCCTGGGAGGCCGTGATCGGCCTGGAAACCCACGTGCAGCTGGGAACTGACAGCAAGATTTTTACGGCTGCGTCAACGACGTTCGGCGATGACCCCAACACCCATATCGATCCAGTGGTGTGTGGGTTGCCCGGCACGTTGCCGGTGCTGAACCAGAAAGTGCTCGAATACGCCGTGAAGGCAGCGATGGCGCTGAATTTGAACATCGCTGAGCACAGCAAGTTCGATCGCAAGCAGTATTTCTATCCCGATCTGCCGAAGAACTACCAGATCTC
This sequence comes from uncultured Synechococcus sp., assembly GCA_964546675.1. Classification (GTDB taxonomy): domain Bacteria; phylum Cyanobacteriota; class Cyanobacteriia; order PCC-6307; family Cyanobiaceae; genus Parasynechococcus. Next base: position 724 of record CAZJLQ010000162.1, on the reverse strand, counting down.
CCAGTACGACGAGCCGATTGCGGAGGAGGGCTGGATCGAAGTGGAAGTGGCCGAGAAGGGGAAGGACACCTATCTCAAGACGATCGGCATTGAACGTCTTCATATGGAGGAAGACGCCGGCAAGCTGGTTCATGCCGGCAGTGATCGTTTGGCTGGGTCCACCCATTCATTGGTGGACTACAACCGTGCCGGTGTTGCTCTGGCGGAAATTGTCAGCAAGCCGGATTTGCGCACCGGCCGGGAGGCTGCGGAGTATGCCTCCGAGATCCGCAGGATCATGCGTTACCTGGGGGTGAGCGACGGCAACATGCAGGAGGGTTCGCTGCGCTGCGACGTGAACATCTCCGTGCGCCGCGGTCCTGATGCGCCGTTCGGTACGAAGGTGGAAATCAAGAACATGAATTCGTTCTCAGCCATCCAGAAAGCCTGCGACTACGAGATCAAGCGTCAGGTGAAGGCGATTGAGGCTGGCGAAACGATCGTTCAGGAAACCCGTCTTTGGGATGAGGGCAAACAGCTCACCAAGAGCATGCGCAGCAAGGAAGGGGCCAGCGACTATCGCTATTTCCCTGATCCTGATCTCGGCCCGATCGAAGTGAGTGCGGATCAACGGGAGGCCTGGCGTGAGCAATTGCCCGAGCTGCCTGCGGCGAAGCGTCATCGTTATGCGGATCAGTTGGGGCTCTCCCAGTACGACGCCCGGGTGCTCACCGACGAGCGTCCG
>CAZJLQ010000161.1:0-4138 GCA_964546675.1 uncultured Synechococcus sp. | reverse complement strand
GCGTTCCGTCCATCTGAACGCTTCAGCGTTTGTTTTGAGGGGATATCACCTTTTTGAAGAGCCCAAAATGGATGCGATGTCTTTTCAGGAGTGTCTCAACATTGTTTTGGATGGATTCATTTTGGATTGGCAGTTGTGGTTAGCTGCCTAAGCCGTTTTATATAGTTTTCTGTTGGTCTAAGTCTTCAGTTTTGGGCGCGAATCGCCTCCACAGGTGAGGATGGAAGCCGCTGTTGTGCAGCCTCGATCAAGCCACGAAACAACGGGTGTGGTCGCCCCGGTCTGGAGAGGAATTCAGGGTGGTACTGACAAGCGGTGAAAAATGGATGATTCTTGAGTTCAATCAGTTCCACCAAGCGTCCATCCGGAGAGGTTCCGCTCACTTCATACCCCGATTCAAGAAACAGATTTCGGTAGGCGTTGTTGAATTCATAACGGTGGCGATGGCGTTCATAGACCACCTCGTCGCTGTACAACCGTTGAGCCAGGGTCCCGGGAGCGATGCGGCATGGGTAGACGCCGAGCCGCATGGTGCCACCGAGATCCACAACATCCTGTTGTTCGGGCAGTAGGTGGATCACTGGGTGGGGGGTTCCCGCATCGAGTTCAGCGCTGGTGGCCTCGGTGAGTCCTGCCTGGTTCCTGGCCCACTCGATGACAGCGGTCTGCATGCCGAGGCAGAGACCAAGAAACGGCACCCGCTGCTCTCTGGCCCAGCGAATCGCTGCGATTTTGCCGTCCACTCCCCGGTTGCCGAATCCGCCGGGCACGACGACGGCGTCCATGCCATTGAGCAGGGCTTCGGCGCCATCGGTTTCGATCTGCTCAGCACAGACCCAGCGGAGGTCGAGAGACGCATCCTGGGTGAGGCAGGCGTGGCGGAGGGCTTCCACCACGGAGAGGTAGGCATCGTTGAGCTGAATGTATTTCCCCACCAACGCCACTTTCACTGCGGGGCCTGGGTTGCGAAGTTTGTGCACCAACTGGGCCCATTCGCTCATGTCGCTGTCGTGGTCTGTGAGGTCGAGCACGTCAAGCACCTCGCGGCATAGCCCCTCCTCTTCCAGGGTCAGCGGCACGGCGTAGATGCTGTCCGCATCGAGGGACGGAATCACAGCCCGTGTCGGAACGCCGCAGAAACCACCGATCTTGCGCTTCATCTCCTCGCTGATCGTCCGGTCGCTCCGACAGACGAGTAAATCCGGCTGGATGCCGATGGAGCGCAGCTCCTTCACCGAATGCTGGGTTGGCTTTGTCTTGAGTTCGCCGGAGGTTCCAATGAATGGCAGCAACGTGACATGCACGTAGGCGAGATCACGTCGGCCGACATCGCCTCGGAATTCCCGGATCGCTTCGAGAAAGGGGAGGGACTCGATGTCACCAACGGTTCCTCCAATCTCTGTGATCACAACATCAGCATTGCTGTTGGCCGCCACCCGATGAATGCGATCACGGATTTCGCCGGTGATGTGAGGAATGACCTGCACCGTGCCGCCGTTGTAGTCGCCCCTTCGCTCCTTGTTGATGACAGCTTGATAAATCGATCCAGTGGTCACGCTGTTCAATCGCGACATCGCCGTGTCGGTGAAGCGCTCGTAATGGCCGAGATCCAAGTCGGTCTCTGCACCGTCTTCGGTGACGAAAACCTCTCCATGTTGGATCGGGCTCATGGTGCCCGGATCCACATTGAGGTATGGATCCAATTTCAGGATCGAAACGTTGTATCCCCGCGATTTCAGCAGGCGACCCAGGCTTGCGGCCACGATCCCCTTGCCGATGCTGGAGACCACTCCACCGGTGATGAAGACGAATTTGGCCATGACGCCCCGGGTGATTCTTCAAATTACCTGGCGTCAGTCGGATGGGAAGCCAGGCCTCACGGCGTCTGGCTTGCGATCACTGGTCCAGAAGGCTCCTCAGCATCCAGGCCGTTTTCTCATGGATCTGCATGCGCTGCGTCAGTAAGTCGGCGCTTGGTTGATCATTGGCCTCGTCCGCAATGGCAAACACCCGGCGTGCCGTTCGGGCGACGGCCTCATGACCATCGACCAGTTCCTGGACCATCTCGAGGGCCGCTGGTTTCAGGCTGTTGGCGTCCTGGAGCGAGGCCAGCTCCTGCAGCCTGCGACCGAATGGGGCGGGGTGCCCGAGAGCGCGGACTCGCTCGGCCAATTCATCCAGAGCGTTCCAAAGCTCCGTGTACTGGTCCATGAACATCAGATGGAGCGTGTTGAACATCGGACCCGTCACGTTCCAGTGGAATCCGTGGGTCTTGCTGTAGAGCACGTAGGTGTCAGCCAGCACCTGTGCGAGCCCTTCAGCGATCTGCTGGCGCTGCTGATCACTGATTCCGATGTCCATGCCGTGGTTCCCTTGTCCGCTGCGGCGAGACCTTAACTGAGATCTTTCCTGCTCAGGAATCGAGTCCTTGGATGTAGTCACGCACCTTGCTACGCCGCTGGGGTTGACGCAGTTTCAACAGTGCCCTGGTTTCGATCTGACGCACGCGCTCCCGAGAGAGTTTCAGCTCCTCACCGATCTGGGCAAGCGTCTGAGGAATGTCGTCCTCGAGTCCGAAGCGGCGACGCAACACGGCTGCTTCGCGGCTGGTGAGTTCATCGAGGAGATGCTCGAGGTCGTTGTGGAGCTCGTCATGGGTCAGGGTTTGCTCCGGTGTTGCCTTGCCGTCTTCGATCAGATCACCCAGCTGGGTGTCCTGATCACGCCCGACGCGGGTGTCAAGGGAGACCGAGCGGGGGACACGGGCCAGGGTCTGACGCACTGTCTCTTCGCTCAGTCCCAGCTCTCTTGCGAGATCTGAAATGGAGGCGATGCGCCCCTCGTTGCTCGCGATCTCCTGCTGGACCCGTTTGATCCTGTTGAGCTTCTCGGTGACATGCACCGGCAGACGAATCGTTCGGCTCTGGGTGGCGATGGCGCGGGTGATTCCCTGCCTGATCCACCAATAGGCATAGGTGCTGAATCGGAACCCCCGGGTCGGGTCAAATTTTTCGACCGCGCGTTCCAGGCCCAGCGTTCCCTCCTGGACCAGATCGAGCAGTTCCATGCCGCGCTGCTGGTACTTCTTGGCGACCGCTACGACCAGGCGCAAGTTGGCCTGAATCATGTGGTCCTTGGCCCGTCGTCCGTTGCGCAGAGCGATCTTCAGCTCTTTCGGTTCGAGATCGGCTTGTTTCGCCCAGGCTGCGTAGCCATCTTCAATGCGGATCTGCAGCTCTGCCTGACTCAAATCTGCCGCGCGAGCCCATTCCTGTTTCGTGGGCCAGTGGCTGTGCTGATTGGCTTCTCTGCGCTGGAGCTCCTCCAGTCGGTGCAGCTCACCGATCGCTGGGTCGCCGCTGGCCAAGTCGCGCTGTTGTTCAAGCAGGCGTTCACGCCGTTGGACCAACCGCGCCAGGGTCACCTCCTCCTCATTGGTGAGCAGATCCACCCGGCCGATGTCCTGCAGATACAGCCGAAGCAGATCGGTCGTGCTGCTTCGGCGTTCTCGGGTCTCCCCTGTCCGTCGGGGTTGGCGGGGCAAGATCGGAGTGCGAGGGACTCCTTCAGGGTTCCCATGCTTCCCGGTGAGTGCGCAAAAAGCTCTGAATCCTTTCGGGATCTGTTCAGCCTTCGCTGTCATCACTGGGGTCAACCCAGGTGCTGGTCACGTGCAGTTCGTCCAATTGCTTGTCGTCCACACCGCCAGGGGCGTTGGTCATGAGGCAGCGAGCCTGCTGGGTTTTGGGGAAGGCGATCGTGTCGCGGATCGACTCCTCGCCGGCCAGCAGCATCACCATGCGATCCACGCCGAAGGCCAGACCACCGTGGGGTGGAGCGCCAACGTCGAGAGCATCCATCAAGAAGCCGAACTGCTCCTGGGCTTGCTGCAGGGGCAACCCAACGGTTTGCAGTACCTGACGTTGCAGGGCTGAATCGTGGATGCGAAGCGATCCACCACCGAGTTCCAGGCCGTTCAGCACCAGGTCGTAGGCCTGGGCACGGGCTGAAGGCAGGGTCTTCTCCCAGGCGTCCGGGTCATCGCCCAGATCAGTGGCATTCGGCGCACAGAAGGGGTGGTGTAGGGCCTCGTAGCGGTTCTCGTCGCTGTTGAACTCGAACATCGGGAAGTCCACCA
>CAZJLQ010000160.1:0-4166 GCA_964546675.1 uncultured Synechococcus sp. | reverse complement strand
TTCAGTGCTGCTTTGCATTCAAATCATGGTGATGACGCCATAAGAATCGGCTCACCACCCCAACGCCGAATCGCCACAACCCCCGGCCGAGGTGGCCGCCCGGGGGCCTGAGCAGGCCAGTTCGACCCACGCGGGACCCAACGCGTTTGCTGAAAGCGCTTTCCATTGCGATCGACCAGCGCATGGGTCCTCACATCGACAGCCCCTTTGCGTCGTGCCCCATGCGCTTCACCGGGATGCTGAACCGCCAGAAACAGGTTCGTCTCCAACTGATCCAGACAGACACCAGTGAGTTCACACTCCATCGGTCCTGTCGCCAGACACAGCGCCGCAGACCCATCACGGGGCACCAACCAGCAGCTGTTGTTTCCGAACACATCGCTGAACGACGAGCTCGTGGAGCGATCGGTCACCACCCAAAGGTTGCCAAGGCGATCCAGCGCAAGGTTGTCTGGATTAGCAAAGCCCAGACCTCCGCTCCAGGGTTCCCCACCGGTCACCGCCATCCGCCAGCTGAAGGCATTGGTATCGGTCTCGCCAAGACGCATCACCCAGCCATGGCCCCAGCTGCTCTGACCCTGCGGCCCCTGAAAGACAGCCGGATCTGCGCCGCCATTGCTGCCGGGGTAACCCGAGGTAAAAGCGATCAACAGATCGCCCGTGACTGAATCAATCTTGGTGTCCTCCGGCCGGGCCGTGGGCGTGGCGCCGATGGCACTGGCCGCGAGATGGGCATCCACCAAAATCGCCCCCTGCAACGCCTGCCCCGTTCCCCGATAAAGGTCGGCCAACGTTGAAAAGCGCGTGCGATACGCCTCAACCGCCGCATCGTCATGGAACGGCTCTGCACCCGCTCGACGACGATCCGAATGGGGCAGCTCCACCGGACAGGAGAGACCGGCCTGCTGGAACCGGCTGGGACGGAACGGATTCACCGACGCTTCCGGTTTCAGCGCCAGCCAGACCCCGCTGCCGTCTGGGTTGAACCGTGCCACTTGCAATTCACCCGCCTCAAAGAGGTGTGAATTGGCCCTGTCCCTTAAATCGAGAACAACGGCACTGCTGACGAAGCGGTAGAGATGGCCACCGCGACGGTCGCAGCCGGAATACACCTGCAACGGCTGACCGACCTCAGCCCGCACGGCTACTGCTTCGTGGCGAAAGCGTCCAAGAGCCGTGTGCTTGCGCACAGGCTGATCGGGAGCCTCCGGATCCACCTCCACCATCCAGCCGTATTTGTTCCCCGCCAGACCGTAAACATTGCCCAGGCCGGCAATCCGTTTGTTCCGACAGACGAATGGCCGCTCGGAGGGAGCAACGGAGCTGCCATCGGCGAACACCGGTTCGGCCACCTGGGACTGAATGTTCTCCTCGGCACTCAACACAGTGCCCCAGGGGGTGATGCCTCCCCCGCAGTTGGCAAAGCTGCCGATGATCTCGGCCCCGAGGCCATCGTCATAGCCGAGGCGATCGGTGGCCTGGAACACGGCCACCGCAGGGCCGGTGCTGACCAGCCGCTGCGATGCGTCCAGCAAACCGGTGAGGCCGGTGATGCGCCGGTCGTGGGATGCATGCTCCCGCACCCACGCACCATCGCCATTGCGCTTGAGGCTCATCACGCCGAGTCCCAGATCGGTCATCGCCTCATCAGCCACCGAACGAATCACCAACCAAAGCGCGGTGTCATGCCCCAGATCTGAGCAATCGATCACACCATTGCGATCAGCCAGGGCCTGCACCAGTTCGCGGAAGGGAAGCGAGTGCCCGACCACATCGGCAAAGCCCTCCACCCAGGGCGTCGGACTGATGTACTCGAAGTTCACCGTCATCGAAGCCCGATCCGGGCTGTGTTGCACAAAGCCGAGATGGTCGTTGTTGAAGCCAAACCGACTGGTGCCAAGCCGATCGCCCCATGCAGCCAGCACGTCCGCACGGAACCCCTCCGGCAGGGTCAGTCGATCTTCAATGCCAACCGTCCTGTACCAACGCTGCTGCTCCTCGCCACTCAGGCCATCACCGTCCACCGGCAACGGCACCCTCACCGGCTGAAAAGGCCGAACCACTGGATGAATGGGGGCGGCACCAGCGTGGGCGGCATGGCCCTGTCGAGCTCCAGCCGCCGCCATTCCAACGCCCCCTAAACCGAGGAGAGAAAGAACGGAACGGCGCGGCATGGTCATGGCATCGGCCCGTTCGGATCCTTCACCTGCTCTCCGCCAAGATCCGATCCGCCAGCGTCCGATCCGCAGCAAGCGATCCCCCGGCCAGAACGTCGGCCAATGTGGAGATAACCCGATAGCTGAGCACCACCGCCAGAAGGGGCGCCTCGGACACCCCACCCCCAAGCCTGAGGAGGAGGGTGGTCTCGAACACGCCGAGACCTCCAGGCGCCCCTGGCACCACCAGTCCCACCGCATAGGCCAGGGAGAAAGCTGCCAACCAGATCAGAACGTCGGGCTGGTTCAAGCCAAATGCCTGCACACAGCAGAAGAAACCGGCAAAACGACTGAGCACGAAACCCAACTGCCAGATCAAGGGGATCCAGGGGTAACCACTGCGGCCGCTCCCCAGAGACTCCGTCTCAAGGGGCGCTTCTCCAGCCACCTGAAACTGATGGGCCTTACTGCGTTCGAGCCGGCGAAGGATCGGTTCCCTCCAACGCGGCAGCATCATCAGAGAGGGAATCGGGCTGATCAGAAGCAAACCGTTCTGCCAACCACCTGTCAGCACCAGCAGAACGGCAGCTGAAGCAATCAGAAGGGGATCAAGAATGACGGCGGCCAATGCAGGACCTCCGCCGATCTGAGGGCGGAGCACTCTGAGCCGCTCCACCAGATGCCAGACCCCACCGGGCAGGTACTTGAGCAAGTTGGTGCGCAGAAACAGCGGCACCACGGCGACGCCATCCGGGCGATGACGCAGCCATGCGAGCAGAACCCGCCAAGCCCAGGCATTCACAAGAATGCTGATCCAGGTGACGCCAAGCCCCAGCACCAGCCACCACCAACCCAGGGGGGACAGGCTTTGCTGGCGCAACTGACCGGCCTGCTGAACCAAGGCCACGGCGATGAACGCCAGGCTGGCCAGCGTGACCCAGAGCTTCGGTTGTCGCAGCCAGCGCCAGCCCATCACCGTCGTCACCACGACCAGGGCTCGGAGGGTTCAAAGACGGCATCCCGAACCAGCTCGCGGAGTTCCGCGATCGAGCGCCCCGTTTCGTGGCTGAGCCGCTGCAAGTCATCCGCCTCCGGCTTAAGGGTGCAGTGACCATTCGGGCGCTGCACCTGCTTGGCCCGAATCGCTCCAAAACCGCTGGTGAGGACGCCACGACGCCTAGGAAGAAGCCATCGTGTTTGTTGTCGTTCCCGCAAACCGATCGTGGAACTGACATCGAACCAGACCGCACGCAACGCTGACGCCCGTTCAGGCTCCACAAGCGCTGACACCATCCACCCCGGCCGGTCCTTCTTCATCTGAAGAGGCTGAACGGCCACGTCAACGGCATCGGCGCCTCGCAAGGCGGTGATCAGCGCTGCCAGATCTTCAGCGGACGCGTCGTCAATCCACGCCTCCTGCACAACAATCGTCTGCAAACGCGGGCCGAGGTCCAGATCCTCGGCCCGCGACATCTGAATCACACGAAGCAGATTGGGGCGATCCAGGACCCGATGGCCGAGCCCAATGCCAATCGACTGGGGCAAGAGCGATTGCGGCGCTTCCGATCGATTCGCGAGGGTTGCCACCAGGGCCAGACCTGTGGGAGTCGTGAGTTCCCCTTCCGGTGAGGCATCGCTGCGCAGCAAAGGGATGGAGAACCGTCGAGACAACTCGAGGACCGCCGGCACGGGGACCGGCAACTGACCGTGGGCTGTGGACACCGAGCCTGAGCCTGCCGGTGGAGAGGCACAACTGATCTCCACAGGAGAGAGATGGTCAACAGCGGAGCACACGCCCACCACATCCACCAGAGCGTCGATGGCACCCACCTCATGAAAATGCACCGCATCGGCGGCCACCCCATGCACCGTTGCTTCCGCCTCGGCGAGTGCGGTGAACACCGCAAGAACCCGCTCGCGTAATCGAGGTGCCAAAGCAGCATCGCTAATGGCGCGACGAATCTCGGCCCAATGACGGTGCTGAGGCGCTGATTCTGTCGCCGTCACCCT
>CAZJLQ010000159.1:0-4169 GCA_964546675.1 uncultured Synechococcus sp. | reverse complement strand
CAATCGCGGGGTGGGGGATGTCGCCATCACCGGCGATTTCATTGCTGGTGTCGATCACCACCACCCTGCGTTGCAGATCATCTGCCAAGACTCTTGCGATTTCTCGAAGGGCCGTGGTCTTGCCGACCCCTGGCCGACCCATCAGCAGAAGCGACTGACCGCTGTCGAGCAGGTCCCGCACCATGGCGACCGTTCCAAAGACAGCTCGGCCAACGCGACAGGTGAGTCCCACCACATCCCCTTGACGATTGCGGATCGCACTGATGCGGTGCAAGGTGCGTTCGATGCCGGCTCTGTTATCGGCACCAAACTGTCCGAGACGGTGGACAACCGCCTCGAGGTCGTCACGGTTGAGAGACGATGCATCCAGGGCCACCGCCTTTCCTGGGTAGCGCGCTTCCGGCACCCGACCAAGGTCAAGCACCACCTCCAGCAACTGATCCCGGCGTTCAGGCGTCTCCAACGCCTGCCTGACAGGGTCTGGCAGAAGCTCAATAAGACGATCCAGGTCGTCAGTGATCCGCTGTGTGGTCATGGGTGAAGACCCTTGCCGCCTTCTAGCAGGAGTTCCCCGCCAACGGCCTTTCGAGCCATGGCTGAACCAGGGACGCGGCCAACTCCAACGCCTTCGTCCAATCCTGAGGGGACTCCCTGAGGGGCTCGCCCCGAGCCTGGGCAGAGAGGAGAAGCGGCATGAGAAGACGGCGCGCCATCCCTCCAAAGGCGATTCCTGCAGGGCGTTCCTCCCATGAAAGAAGGCTCAGCGTGCTCGCATTCGTTCCCCCAGCAAGTTGCAGGGGACCGGGCGGCGCCAGCGGCTGCATCGCGCGCCAGAGGTTCACAGCCGCACGGGCGGTGCCGCTGCCCACATCGCCGCTCATCGGTCGTCCATCGAGCTGCCAAAGGGGACGGAATCGATAACGGCGGAGACAGTGATGACGCTGCCAAAGCTCCCAACTGAGATGGGGAGGCGTCAGACCATGACCCTCAAGACCGCAACTCACGGCCAAGCGCCTCAGGGGAACGGCTGAGGATGCAAGGGCAGACACAACCGACTCGAAAGCCTCGGCACGACCAGGAGCGGTGTGGATCTCGATGGCGTCGGGGCGAAGGTCTGCCAACGATGTGGCGACTTCGTCGACATCGAGGCGGTGCTCGTGCTCCTCGATCAAGCCCCTCGGGCAAGCGGGGAGACAACGCCCACACCCATAACACCGATCCGCAAGAACACCCTGAGGGGAAGCGATCGCCCCCGCAGGACAGACGCGCTCACAGGGCCTCGAACAGTCCGAAGGACAGAACTGGGGGTCGAACCAGGCTTTTCGAAAATGGGCATCGGCTCCATCGCTGAGGCTGACCATCAACCAGGGCACCGGCAAACCCTGTTCCGCGAGCCAGCCGAAACCCTCTCTGGCCGCTCGCACCACAGCAGGGTCTGCGGCGACGTCAACGCAATGCACACCGGCTGCGCCGAACACGGCACAGAGGTCGGCGATCGCCGGGAGATCCTGATTGCTGGCGCCGCAAATCAACTTGACCCAGCGTCCCTGGGCAAGGGCGAACTCGGGGTCCGGAATCAGCCCTGCAGCAGTTGAGTCAATGGCTGCCATCTCAAGCTGCGCGCCCCACCCATCTCAACAACAATCCGCAAGCGGGGCTCTCGGCGGCAGAGCTCGCAGAGCGAGAGCAACTCGGATCGGGACAGCACCTGTCCTTCCAGCAGCCAGAGCAGAACAGGCGCATCGCCATCCAGGAGATCGCCAAGCAGGGGAACAACTTCCTGAACCTCCCCGACTGCTGCGCCACGGCCAACGCTCTGGTGGCCGAGATGAGGTGGACGCACACCATGCTTCTGGGTCAGGAAGACCTCCGGGTCCCCCAACCCCCGCGCCGACATCATCCGGGTGCGGTAGCCGGCCCCCCGCATGCGCCGCAGCAGACGCGTTTCCGCTCCTCCCTCCAGTGGAGCGTGCAAAGCCAGGCAACCACTGGCATCAAGCTCTCGACGGAATCCCCGACCAGAGAGAAGCAGAGGCATGACGGGTCAACGTTTGCAGAGAGTCTGGCAGCAGAAAAGCAAAAGGTAGGAGCGATTTAGCTGTGTTGTATGGTCATTGTTTGTTCTGCATTTCTGTGCCCGTCCGCTAGCCGGGCCTCCAGAAGGTGGAACAGATTCGGCGATTGCGCCGGATCCTCAGGCCAGTGCGGCTTTGCCCAGGTGAAACCGCCGGGAAACTGTTTGAACCCAATCCATGGGTTCGATCAAGTCCCAGCCTCGCTGATTTGCTCGCTAGCTCCCGTCGAATCAATCCGATTTCGTTTTTCGATCTTCCGGATCATTCGCATTGTGACTGCGGTCTTTCTCTAATCAGCATTCCTGGCCCTGTCCGCTCGTCGGATGGTGGTTGTCCAGCTGGCGTCTTTCACCTCCCATGTCCATCGGCATTCTCGGGAAGAAGCTGGGTATGTCCCAGTTCTTCGACGAGCAGGGCAGAGCGGTCCCAGTCACCTTGATTGAGGCCGGCCCCTGCCGCATCACCCAACTCAAGAGCACTGACACCGACGGTTACGCCGCAGTGCAGATCGGCTTCGGCGAAACCCGCGAGAAGCTGATCAATCAGCCCGCGAAGGGCCACCTCACGAAATCCGGCGAGAGCCTTCTTCGACACCTCCGCGAATATCGCGTCGAGGCCGTCGACGGCCTCGAGCTGGGTGGATCCGTCACCGTCGGCGATTTCGAAGCCGGTCAGAAAGTGGACGTCAGTGGCGACACGATGGGCCGTGGCTTTGCTGGATACCAGAAGCGGCACGGTTTCAGCCGTGGCCCCATGACCCACGGTTCCAAGAACCATCGTGAGCCCGGCTCCACCGGCGCCGGCACCACACCGGGTCGCATCTATCCGGGCAAACGGATGGCCGGCCGGTTCGGTGGGAAGAAAATCACCACCCGCGGACTGACGATTCTGAAGATCGACAGCGAGCGCAACCTGCTTGTGGTGAAGGGTTCCGTCCCCGGCAAGCCGGGTTCCCTTTTGAACATCCGTCCAGCCAAGCGGGTGGGAAACAAGCCCGCCAAAGGAGGTAAGTGATGGCTGACTGTGTCGTCCACGATTGGCAGGGCAAGGAAGCCGGCAAGGCAAGCCTTGATCTGAAAGTCGCCAAGGAAACCACTGCGGTGGACCTGATGCACCGTGCTGTCCTGCGTCAGCAGGCCCACAGCCGCCAGGGCACCGCCAGCACCCTCACCCGATCCGAAGTTCGTGGTGGCGGTCGCAAGCCCTACAAACAGAAGGGGACGGGCCGGGCTCGTCAAGGCTCGATCCGCACACCATTGCGTCCCGGTGGCGGCATCATCTTCGGACCGAAGCCGAGGACTTACAACCTCGCGATGAACCGCAAGGAACGTCGCCTGGCGCTGCGGACCGCTCTGATGTCCCGCATTGCCGACACGAAGGTGGTGAAGGATTTCGGCGCCGCGCTTGAGACGCCGAAAACAAAAGAGGTGACTGCCGCACTCGGTCGTCTTGGCATCGCAGCTGACGCCAAGGTGCTGATCGTCCTCTCGGCGCCCAGCGATGTGGTGCGTCGTTCCGTTCGAAACCTTGAAAAAGTGAAGTTGATCGCAGCCGATCAGCTGAACGTCTTCGACCTTCTCCACGCGAATGCCCTGGTGATCGGTGAAGACGCTCTTGCAACCATCCAGGAGGTCTACGGAAATGACTGAGCGTTTCCAGGGACGTCTGGCGGATGTGATCCGTCGGCCACTGATCACCGAGAAGGCCACCCGCGCCCTTGAGATCAACCAGTACACCTTCGAGGTGGACCATCGCGCCGCAAAGCCAGACATCAAAGCTGCTGTCGAGCAACTCTTTGATGTGAAGGTCACAGGCGTCAGCACCATGAACCCACCGCGGCGCAGTCGTCGCATGGGTCGCTTCGCCGGCAAACGCGCCCAGGTGAAGAAGGCTGTGGTGCGCCTCGCTGAAGGCAACGCGATCCAACTCTTCCCTGAGTCCTGAGGGGTCTGATTCGTCATGGCAATCCGTAACTACCGCCCCTACACCCCCGGAAACCGAACCCGGGTGGTCACCGACTTCAGTGAAGTCACCGGCCGCAAGCCGGAGAGGACCCTGGTGGTGTCCAAGCATCGCCGCAAGGGTCGGAACAAC
>CAZJLQ010000158.1:0-4180 GCA_964546675.1 uncultured Synechococcus sp. | reverse complement strand
AACGATGACCAACGTTGCAGCCAGATCCCAACAAAGAGAACAACATCAACAAAATTCCACAGGACGCCGTGTTTCGGACCAAGGTTTTTAAAAGCCAGCTGGGCAATTCTCCATGGCCAAGAAGCGCTCAGACACGTAAAATCACATCAACGTTCAACACATAAAACGATGAATGACAACGGAGATGACTTTGAGCTGTCGACAGAGGAACTTGAACAAACCACAGCTGCGTTGTCCAACAACGCCTATAGAAGGAGTTCAGAAGCTTTAAATCCATTCAATCTGAACCGTTTGAGTTACTTTAAAGCGCTTGAAAAGAGAGCAACAAAGTTGTATAATCTAGTGATGATTGCCGTAAAGTCTGATAAAGGCAATAAAAAGGTCTCCAACAATAAATTTTAACAGCAAAAGCAGGCTGACGACGTAAACCTGCAATGATGAGTCGAGAAGAGCTCGTCATCAAGTTCTTGCTCAATGCCGTGCCATAGATCGTTGATAAACGTGCTCTCTCTTCGGAAAAAAAATTTTTCTTTCATTGTGTTTAAAGCTTAATAGTAGTCATGGATTATTTTGTGATTATTGCCTCTGATTCGCCTGGGTTATTTTAGATCCAAAATACACAACACAAACGAGCAGTTCTATTGCAAGCTGGATGATTCATTCAACGAACGGGCTCGTAAGTATCCAGTTCACGTTCGATCTCTGGAAGGGTCTCCAACGGCGTGGAGAATCCATTGATAAGAAGACTTTTCTGCAGCCTGCGTTCCGCCTCCAGCGAGGAGACGGGCTCGGGTGGTTCCCATTCAGGTGACTGCTCCTTTCCAGAAGGTCGTCGCCCCTGAATTCTGTCTTTTCCGGTCAGCACAGCAGGACTGCTCTCTCCCAGCTGACCAAGTACGGCTTCAAGACTGTCCAGTTGGCCCTTCACATCATTCATCTGACGCTTGAGGTCAAGCAGCAATTGCTGACCACTGGTCAAGGTAAAACGCTGTCCATCCGCAGTATCCACGCGAACAGTCCCTTCCCAACTGAAAACCTCGAATTGTTCGTCATTCAACTCAACCAACACTGTCGTTCCCTGAATGGATGCCGTTGCCAAACGGGTACGGATCTTGAGAGGACTGCTCCGTTGCGTTCCTGGCTTGATCCAACCGATCATCGATCCTTTCAGCAACTCAACACTGGATCGTCCGAGACGCAATTCAGCATCACCGCCCATCCTGAACTGGCGTCCGTCCCCAAGCATCACCTGCATACGGCCCGGCTTTGACGTCCGTAAAAGGGTGTTGACCCGCAACGCCTGACCACTGAGCGCATTCGTCTCAGAGCTGCCTGGCAGTTTCACAAAAGCCGGGCCGGCGGGAACTTCAACAATCTTGGGCTGGCGTGCATGGACCGATCGAAACGAAAATGTGGTGCACAGCAGCAACACAAAAGCCGAAGGGAACCAAAAGGACGTCTTCAACACAACACGGCAGATCTTCTTTGCAAAACTGACAGGAACCAGTCAACTTTGCCAGGATGTAGCAATAAAAAAGAAAGAATGATCCCACACTTCAACAGCTTCTTGACTACACATTCGATCTAAGAGTTCATTTTAAAAATGATTCAGATGCTCTTCCTCGCGGTTGCAGTTTGCCAGGGAGCGAACGTAACTGCAGCCACTACGAACCATGAATCACACCGCGAGAGGATTGACTGCTTAGAAGTGCAATGAAACCCGTCCAATCGCGCAGGCTGGGTGTCGTTCATATCAGGGCATGGGCACAGCGGCAAGGGCTCGGATCCAACCCTCAACAACCTCTCTGATCACTGCAACATGAACACCCACCTCTATTCACGACTATCTCGCGATGTCTATCGCTCCAGCAGCGATCGACGCTTGGAGCTCCACCTCGTTGTGACGGCTACCCTGCAGAAAGAAATTCCCTGATGCGGCCCTGCTGCGAGGGTCCAGTTGAGCGCCCCAGCCCATGGAGACCACTCCGCTCGATCCCAGCCTGCCCGGCGTACGGATGTTGCAGAGCTGGATCAGGGAGCAGTTGCCGCTCAGCATTGATCTGGTGAGCAATGAGCGCATCGAAGGACGATTGGTCTGGCAAGACCCTGAATTTCTGGCCGTCGAACGGCCCGGGGCCATTCGCCCCGTTCTTGTCAGCCGTCGTCACGTCACTGTGATTCGCACACTCGGATGAAAGCGAGGCATGTGGCACGATCGCTGCCTTGCTGTGCTCCTGTTCTGTGAACGCTGCCTCTTCTCCGTCCGACAACGGTGCACAGCCCAGTCGTTATGAGCCCGCAGCGTTGGAGGGTCGCTGGCAGAGCCATTGGCGCAGCGTTGGGCTCGATGGCACGGAAGAGAACAGCAACAAACCTGCCTTCTACGCCCTGTCGATGTTCCCTTATCCCTCGGGGAGCCTGCACATGGGTCATGTGCGCAACTACGTGATCACGGATGTGATTGCGCGTGTTCAGCGGATGCGCGGCCACGCCGTCCTGCATCCCATGGGATGGGACGCCTTTGGGTTACCGGCTGAGAATGCGGCGATTGAGCGCAATGTCGACCCCGGTGATTGGACGGATCGCAACATCAGCCAGATGCGCGCTCAGCTCGACAAACTCGGCTTGTCCATCGACTGGGACCGGGAACAGGCCACTTGCCATGGCGACTATTACCGCTGGACTCAGTGGCTCTTCCTCGAACTGTTTGATGGCGGCCTCGCTTATCGCAAGAACGCAACCGTCAACTGGGATCCCATCGACCAGACCGTTCTGGCCAATGAGCAGGTCGATGCCGATGGTCGTTCATGGCGCTCCGGTGCCCTGGTGGAACAGCGCCAGCTGAATCAATGGTTCCTGCGCATCACGGACTACGCCCAGGCCCTACTGGACGATCTGGACAAACTTCAGGGCTGGCCCGAACGGGTGCGAACGATGCAGGCCAACTGGATCGGCCGCTCGGAAGGAGCTGAAATCACATTTCGGGTCAACGAATCGACGGATCAGACCATCACCGTCTTCACAACACGACCGGACACCCTGGCGGGAGCCAGCTATGTGGTGCTTGCTCCAGAGCATGCCCTGGTGGACGGGCTGACCACGTCAGAACAGGCCGACGCGGTTCGATTGTTTCGACAAGAGGTTGGGCGCCTGAGCGCCATCGAACGAACCAGCGACGACAGGCCCAAGCGAGGTGTGCCCATTGGTACCCACGTCACCAACCCTCTCAACGGAGAGACGCTGCCGATCTGGATTGCCGACTACGTCCTGGCGGAGTATGGAACCGGCGCCGTGATGGGTGTACCGGCCCATGACCAGCGCGACATTCAATTTGCCCGAGCCAATGCCCTCCCAATCCAACAGGTGATTGACGGGGAAGGGGCAAGCGAAGCCATCGCCAATGGCAACGCCTGGACGGAAAGCGGAACTCTTGTGAATTCAGGATCATTTGACGGCACACCGTCCTCAAAAGCGAAAACAGCCATTACCGAGCATGGGGAAGCTGCTGGTTGGGCCCGAAGCAAGGTCACCTATCGCCTGCGGGACTGGCTGATTTCACGACAGCGGTATTGGGGCTGCCCGATTCCGATCATTCATTGTCCGGACTGTGGGGCCGTGGCCGTGCCCCGCGATCAACTCCCGGTGGAACTTCCCAGAGGCATTGATCTTTCCGGCAAAGGGGGATCTCCCCTTAGTCAGCAATCCGACTGGGTGAACGTGCCATGCCCGAACTGTGGCAAACCCGCCAAGCGGGAGACGGACACCATGGACACGTTCATGTGTTCGTCCTGGTACTACCTGCGTTTTGCCGACCCCCACAACAACGCGCTGCCCTTCAGCAAAGAGGCAATCAACCGCTGGTTACCGGTCAAGCAGTACGTGGGCGGAATCGAACACGCCATCCTGCATTTGCTGTACGCACGCTTTTTCACCAAGGCCCTGAAGGATCGTGGACTGATCGATGTGGACGAACCGTTCGAGCAGCTGCTCACCCAAGGGATGGTTCAAGGGGTGACCTACCGCAACTCTGAGACCGGCAAATACGTGGCGCCGGGAGATGTGAGCGATCCTGAGAACCCCCGAGATCCTTCAACTGGAGCGCCGCTTGACGTGCTGTTCGAGAAGATGTCGAAGTCGAAGTACAACGGCGTCGACCCCGCAGCGGTGATCGATCGCTACG
>CAZJLQ010000157.1:0-4240 GCA_964546675.1 uncultured Synechococcus sp. | reverse complement strand
TGGCGTTTGAGGAAGGAACAACAGCACCGGAGATGATGTTGTTGCCATAGATGAATGAGCCAGCAACAGGCTCACGGATGCCATCGATATCGACCGGAGGTGCGGCGATAAAGGCAATGATGAAACAGATGGTGGCTGCCAGCAGGCAGGGAATCATCAGCACACCGAACCAACCGACATAAATGCGGTTGTCGGTGCTGGTAACCCAGTTGCAGAAGGATTCCCAGTTGCTCTGGCGTCCGCTGCGAATCGCGGTGGACATAGAGAGGAAAGAAGACAGGAAAATTCCTCCCCATTCATGGGAAGGATGGAGTCAGCTTATGGAGTGAATTGTGTCTGGCTTCTTGTTTCAATATTCCGATGCACCTCTAAAAATTTATTCATGAAGTACTTCATAAAGGCTTCATGAATTTTGGTAACGAAGACGGTGTTTGGGCAAGGCGTCCGCTTTTCAGAGCGCTTGCCTCGTTTCGATCCTGGTTCTCAAGTTGCGCTTCGGATCAACCACTGACGCGATTGGTCGAGAAAGCCGTTCCAGTTCAGCCGTTCCTCCTCTGCAGCGCGTGCGACGAGGACGGGGGCCTCGCGTTTCAGGGCAGCCAGATCGGGTGCGTCGACTCCCGAATGCAAAGCCAGCCAGTCCGCCATTGAACGGCCAACGACGCGAGTCAGGTAGGCAGCACTCAAGGCCTGCAGGGCACCTGCGGCCAGCCAGCTGCCACCGTCCAGTTTCGCCAGACCCAGCAGAACCTGGGAGCTCCACTCCACCACACCTTGGGCCAATGCTGTGCGTGCCAGTTGGGCGGCAGCCTCACGCAGCACGTCGAGCTTGACGTCACATCCCCAGATCTCTCCCATTTCTCGGATCATGAGACCGTTGGCCACTGCCAGAGCCAGCAGGTCAATGCTGGGCACCGGTGAGGCAAGGACGGACGACGCAACAATCCACTGGGTGCGCTGTTGAAGCTCCCTGAATTTCTCCCGGCGCAGGCGTTCCAGATCAGCCTGCCAGCTGCGATGAAGGTCTGAAAGGAGGCGCCTTCTGGTGTGGTTTTGGGTACGAGCGACGGATGTCAGGGACTGCCGCAGCGGATGAAGCGTGGTGCGCAGGCTGGTGTCGTCACGGCTGATCAGCAGGTGACCCTTCCACCGGTCGGGGAGTTGCGCCAGCAGTCCGTCCCGCGCGCCATCGCTATCGGTCAGTCCCCCCACCAGCAGCCATGCCGGTTGGTCGTCCGGAAGTTGCTGAAGCCAGAGGAGGTCCTCCGCCATCAAAGGAGCGTGCAATCCATACAGGATCACGTCTTCCTGCTGCAATCCTTCCGGCCAGTGCCGGATGCCTTCTCGGGGCATCAGAGGACGGGCCATCGACAGGGTGAGCGTTCCGGTTCCGGTCAGTGCTGTCTCCAGCTCGGATACTTCAGGAATGCCATTGGCCTCGCTGAAGGCCACGGCAAGGCGTTGAGGACCCGATCGCTCCACCACCTCCGTTAGGGCCTTGCGCCGTTGTTCGGCAGATGCTGAGGCATCTCCTTCGAAGCTTTCGAACTGCTCCAGGACCTGACGGCATCGTTCAATCCAGGCGTCCAACGATTCCGGAGCCTGAAAGGATGGTGATGTCGATCCCCGGCTGATCCAGAGAACTCCTGCTCCAGCAGCCAGGAGCCCAAGTCCTCCTCCAGGGATGTGCATGACATCGCTGAGCACCCACTGACCGATCAGGAGGCTCCCGCCGGCGACAACGAGCCGTCCGACAGGGAGGGTCTTGGCTGAAACGATCTGTTCGAGTGCCTGAGGAAGCTTCAAGACGCCGTTTTCAGCCTTGCAGAGGTCGTCCTAGCTCAATGTTGCGGGTCAGACCAGAGGTTCGAGTCATGCCAATCCGTCATCGACGCTTTTCGAGGGAGCCGATCGATGCTCCGCTGCTGTGTCGCTGGCGACCGAAATCGTGATCTGCATCCGTTGGAGCGATGACCTGTCCCTTTGACAAGAAAATCGAGAAAGTAACCAGAAGCTCCGACGGATTCATGGTGATGATCAGGTGCCTTTGACGCCCTGGACAGCGGCATCGCTTACAACAGTTTCATGAGCGACGGTTTCTCCGGGCTTGACCCACTCAACGTTCTGACATC
Organism: uncultured Synechococcus sp.; assembly: GCA_964546675.1. Lineage (GTDB taxonomy): Bacteria > Cyanobacteriota > Cyanobacteriia > PCC-6307 > Cyanobiaceae > Parasynechococcus. Next base: position 2,108 of record CAZJLQ010000157.1, on the reverse strand, counting down.
GCGTCAGCGATCCGGCATCGGTCCGATCCTCGAGGAGGTGCGACGGGCCCAGGAATGGTCATGGCAGCTGCCCGTTCTTCTGCATGAGAGCAGCTGGTTGAGATTGATGCGGGTCAGCCTGAGTCAGTTGTGTCGCCACTTGCCCCCTGACGGTCGGGAGGATGCCCCTGAGCTCGAGCGCTTCCGCAACCTGATTGCTGGAGGTGCCGATGCGCTTGAAGCAGAGCAGGTCTGCTGGGCGGAGTTTGGAATGGAGGATTGTCAGCGCGCTTTGCGGCGGTTCTGGGAGGGAGAGGACCAGATCGGCCATGGGTGGACGATGCGTCGTTACTTGGGCTTGGTCTCCCGTTATCGACAGTGCGTGGAGTCCGGTGTCCCAACGCTGCCGATGCTTGTGTTGGCACAACAGGGGAGCCGAGAGCAGCATCAATTGTTTTGGGTCACGGACAGCACACCGACGATGCGGCACACTTGCGCCTGATTCCAGGCCGCAGGCCATGAGTGATTCCTACAACGATCCCCAACAGCAAGGGGCTCAGGCTGAGGGTGGCCGGGATGGCTACCGCGGAGAAGGTGGCCGTGGCGGCAACCGTGGCGGGCGCTCATCCGGTGGTCGCGAGGGAGGTGGTTTCCGCATCCGCCTGAGCGACAACGAGATGCGTTCCGCCCGGGCGCTTCAAGAGGCCTTCAACCTCCGTTCAACCGTGGCGGTTCTCGGCTTTGCCGTGCGGACCCTCGGCCAGATGCTTGAGGACGGTCAACTGGATGAACTGGTTGCGCAGCATCGCTCCCAGGCTCCACGGGGAGGTGGTCGTCGTGGCGAGGGCGGTCGCGGTCGCCGCGGTGATGACGATCGCCAGGGCGGTGGTGGCGGCAGAGGTTCGAGGCCGGATCCGTTCGCGCGGCCTGCCAAACCACAACCGCAGGAGGCCGAAGCTGCTGCAGAGGCAGAGCCGGTCGCCGATGCACCTCAGCCGGAATCTGCGGACGTCATCGACGCGCCGCCAGCGGACGAGGCCAGCTCCGAGGATGCCAAGCCGACCGAGGCCTGATTCATGCAACGCCCCCGGGTTCTTTCCGGCGTTCAGCCGACCGGTGCTCTCCATCTGGGTAACTGGCTGGGGGCGATCCGCAACTGGGTTGATCTTCAGGACAGTCACGACACGTTTGTCTGTGTCGTTGATCTCCATGCGATCACGGTTCCCCATGACCCCATCAGGCTTGCGGAGGACACCCGCAGCACCGCCGCCAGCTATCTGGCCTGTGGGATGGACCCAAGCCGTTGTTCGGTTTTCATCCAGAGCCAGATCGCTGCCCACAGCGAGCTGTGCTGGCTCCTGAACTGCGTCACGCCTCTCAATTGGCTCGAGAGGATGATTCAGTTCAAGGAAAAAGCGGTCAAACAGGGCGACAACGTGTCCGTTGGGCTGCTGGACTATCCAGTGTTGATGGCTGCCGACATTCTCCTTTACGACGCCGACCTGGTTCCCGTCGGTGAAGACCAGAAGCAACACCTTGAATTAGCCCGAGATATCGCTCAACAACGGATCAACGCTCGTTTCGGTACGGAGGACAACCCTGTTCTCAAAGTTCCCGAGCCGCTGATCCTGAAGGAAGGGGCTCGCGTGATGAGTCTCACCGATGGGCGCAGCAAGATGAGCAAGAGCGATCCGAATGAAGGCAGCAGGATCACCTTGCTTGATCCTCCGGAGCTCATCACCAAGAAAATCAAGCGCGCGAAAACAGATCCTCAGATGGGTTTGGAATTCGGGAATCCTGAGCGTCCTGAGACAGACAATCTGTTGGGCCTGTACGCGATTCTCAGCGGCAAGGGGAGACCTGCGGTGGCCGAGGAGTGTGCGGAGATGGGCTGGGGGCGTTTCAAGCCTTTGCTCGCTGAGGCGGCCGTGGCTGCCCTTGAGCCGATTCAGGCCCGTCACCGTGAGCTAATGGCCGATCCGGCTGAGCTGGACAACGTCTTGGCGGCTGGTCGAGATCGAGCAGAAACGGTTGCCGTCAGCACCCTGGAGCGGGTGCGTTCCGCGATGGGATTTGCCCCCAGGCGCTGATCGTCACCTCGTTCAATGATCAGTTGAGCTGATCATTGG
>CAZJLQ010000156.1:0-4249 GCA_964546675.1 uncultured Synechococcus sp. | reverse complement strand
CACTGTCGACTGCGCTGGCGCGTCCTTTGATCGCCCGACGACTGGTGGAGGTGGCTCGGGAGATGGGAGCTGATGCGGTGGCCCATGGTTGCACCGGTAAGGGCAACGATCAGGTGCGTTTTGATGTGGCCATTGCGGCCTTAGCACCGGATCTCAAGGTGCTCACGCCGGCTCGGGAGTGGGGGATGAGTCGCGAGGAGACCATCGCCTACGGCGAACGTTGCGGCATTCCCGCTCCCGTCAGTAAGAAATCCCCGTATTCGATTGATCTGAACCTGCTGGGTCGCAGCATCGAGGCAGGTCCTCTGGAGGATCCAATGGTGGCTCCACCTGAAGAGGTGTTCGCCATGACGGTCTCCATTGATCAAGCCCCAGACCAGGCTGAAGAGATTGAAATCGGTTTTGAAGCCGGTAATCCCGTCACGATCAATGGCCAGCCCCTGGGTCCGGTCGAGATGATCCGCGAGGCGAACCGCCTGGCTGGTCGCCATGGCATCGGTCGTCTCGACATGATCGAGAACCGCGTGGTCGGAATTAAATCCCGTGAGATTTACGAGACCCCTGGTTTGTTGCTGTTGATTCAGGCGCACCAGGAACTCGAGAGCCTCACCCTTGCCGCGGACGTGCTCCGCACGAAACGACAGCTTGAAATGCAGTGGGCTGACCTCGTCTACCAGGGACTCTGGTTTGGCCCCCTCAAGGATGCGCTTGACGGATTCATGGATCGGACGCAGGCCCACGTCAATGGTGTTGTCCGTCTCCGCCTGCAGAAGGGCACGGCCGCGGTGATCGGTCGCGGTTCAACCAGCAGCAGCCTCTATGTGCCCGAGATGGCGTCCTACGGAAGCGATGATCAGTTCGATCACCGCGCTGCAGAGGGATTCATCTACGTCTGGGGATTGCCAACCCGTTTGTGGTCGGCTTCGCAGAGGCGTTCAAGCTGAGTTGTCTCGACGCCTGAGAAACGTCGGCACGCGGGGAATGGGAAAGCGGATCACCTGTCCCGTCTCCCCGCTCACCAGCGCCGGTCGTCCTGCGTCCTGGTCTGAAGTCTGCTGAGCGAGCAGTCGATACCGCTCAAGAAGCGGTTCAAGTCTCTGCTGAAATTTGCGTTCAAAAAGATCTGGCAGGTCTGCCAGGAGTGTTTCGTACGACTGGATCCTCTCTTCGAGTTCAGTGATCTTGTCGCGCAGCGCTTGGACGTCCTGGCCGTCAATGTTTCGCGTGGTCCAGCGTGGTTCCGGCGCCCGATGTTCGGATTCAAAGAGGTCCATGGTCGGACGGTATCGCCCGACCATGGACCGCACAAGCGGGGTCAGTCCGCCGATCCGGCAGGTTGACTGGTTGCAGCCTCTTGGGTTTGTGCTGCAGCTTGCTCGCTTCCGGGAATGACCCGCGGAGCAGGCAGAGGACCCTCCTGTTTCACAGTCAGGTAACGGATCACGTCTTCACTGAGACGCATTGCTTTTTCCAGCACTTCCACGTGCTGGCCATCACCGTTGTGGCTCAGCTGCACGTAAATGCCTTCCTTGTGCTTGTCGATCGGATAGGCAAGACGCCTCTTGCCCCGCATCTGGTTGTCCAGCACTTCCGCACCGGTTTCCACGAGCATGTCGCGGTATTTGGTGAGGTGACTTTCAACCTCCTCCTCCGGAATATCCGGGCGGAGGATGTACATGGTTTCGTAATAGGGCTCGAGCGTCATGGGCTGGTCAACAGGATCGACAGGCTCACCTTGGTGAGCGACGGATCCAACACCTTATCTCCTGAGGGTTCTCCGCTTTGCTCTTCAGTAGAGCTGCATCCGTACGGCCTGACTGATGCCCGGCAGGTCAGGCTCACGTCCGCGCAGGCATTCCACAAAGGCAAAGATCACAATCGCCAGAACCGCAAGCAGAACTGTGCTGGCTAAGGTCCCAATCAGCAAAGTTCCCCCGCCCAGAGGTTGGAGCAGGATGCTGAAGGCAAAGCTCAACAAAACGAGCACGATGTCGGTCAGCAAAGCCTGCAGGGTGTTGAACCGCAGGAAATAGGGCACCTCCGGATTGCGGACAACGGCCAGAAACAGCACGAAGAACAGCAGCAGTGAGCCGAATCCAAATGGCACGATCTGCTGCAACAACAAGATTGGTTCGGCAGGCAGGATCAACAGCTGCAGAGCGGGGTAGTCGATGAACAAACCACCCGGAACCAAACCGAATTTGATCGCATCGCTCCAGGGCAGCAAGTAGACGAGCACTCCCAGCAGTCGCTGCCAGACAGGGATTTCCAAACGGTCCTGGGGCGGATGCAGTGACGCTAGAGCTTCAAAGCCGTTTCAGCCGCAGAGCGCATGGCGGCCACCGGTATGTCGTTGCACCCGCTCCAGAGCCTGAGAGCAGCTGCGCCCTGCTGAACCAGCATTTCAAGTCCATCGATGCAGCGGTGCTTCCCTTGTGCACCCCAGGCCAGCCATGGGGTTGGTCGTGGTGTGTAGATCAGGTCGTAGAGGGTGGCGGATTCCGACAGTGCCTTCCAGATGGCTTGATTCAGGGGCATTGCATCGGCATCTCCGTGCTGATCCATGCCAACGGGGGTTGTGTTGACCACCAGATCCATTGCGCTGATCTTGTCCTGAAGACTGGGATCGCATTCCAGGCATCCCTTCAAAGGTGCTTGGTCTGTTGAGAGATCCCGCAGGAATGGATCCAAGGTTTCGGATCGCCGTCCCACCACCGTGATTTCGGCAAGATTCAGGGTCTGAAGACCTGCCACAACCGCTCGCGCTGATCCACCACAACCGAGCACCAAGGCTCGACGCCCTGTCCATTGGGACGGGTTGCCGAGGGGTGCAAGAAACCCTTCCATATCGGTGTTGGTGCCGCGCCATCCGCCCGATTCCAGTGGGATCAACGTATTCACGGCACCAAGCCGCTTCGCCAGCGGCGTCAATTCCCTGCAGAGGGCCGCGACGGATTGTTTGTGGGGGATGGTCACATTCAGGCCGCGACAGCCCACGGCGTGGAGTCCTGACAGAACATCCGCTAGAGCATTGCTCTCACAGGGGAGTGCGAGGTACGACCAGTTCATCGCCATCGCCTCGAGAGCGGCGTTCTGCATCGCTGGTGACAGCGAATGGCGGACGGGGTTCCCGAGCAGGCCCACGAGGACAGTGCTGCCGTTGATCATGGCGTCGCCGGATCGCCCGTCCAGCCTGCCTGTTCGGGAACCCCACCTCGCCGTTCCCCTGCTCTCCTGTGGAGGATGACGACGTTCAGAGACGTTCCTTCAGGAGGTGGGCACAGATGGGCAAGGTTGTCGGCATTGACCTTGGCACCACGAACAGCTGCGTTTCCGTGATGGAGGGTGGCAAGCCCACCGTCATCGCCAACGCCGAGGGCTTCCGCACCACGCCCTCAGTGGTCGCTTACACAAAAAATCAGGATCAGCTTGTCGGTCAGATCGCCAAACGCCAGGCGGTCATGAACCCTGACAACACCTTTTATTCCGTCAAGCGTTTCATCGGACGTCGTGTTGACGAGGTGAATGAGGAATCGAAGGAAGTGAGTTATGGCGTTGAGAAGGCCGGCTCCAACGTCAAGGTGAAGTGTCCGGTTCTCGACAAGCAGTTCGCACCCGAGGAGGTGTCTGCCCAGGTGCTCCGCAAGTTGGCGGAAGATGCCGGTAAGTACCTCGGCGAGACCGTCACCCAGGCGGTGATCACCGTTCCTGCTTATTTCAACGATTCCCAGCGCCAGGCCACCAAGGACGCCGGCAAGATTGCCGGCCTGGAGGTTCTGAGGATCATCAACGAGCCAACGGCTGCAGCTCTTGCCTATGGCCTCGATAAAAAGAGCAACGAGCGCATTCTGGTGTTCGACCTTGGCGGCGGCACATTTGACGTCTCCGTTCTGGAAGTCGGTGACGGCGTGTTTGAGGTGCTCTCAACCGCCGGTGACACCCACCTCGGCGGAGACGACTTCGACAAGGTGATCGTCGACCACCTGGCAGAGACTTTCAAGTCCAACGAAGGCATCGACCTGCGTCAGGACAAGCAGGCTTTGCAACGTCTGACCGAAGCTGCCGAGAAGGCCAAGGTTGAACTGTCCAATGCCACTCAGAGTGAGATCAACCTGCCGTTCATCACGGCAACCCCTGAGGGTCCCAAGCACCTCGACCTCACCCTCACCCGGGCCAAGTTTGAGGAATTGGCCGCCAAGCTGATCGATCGCTGCGCCATGCCTGTGGAGCAGGCGCTCAAGGACGCCAA
>CAZJLQ010000155.1:0-4250 GCA_964546675.1 uncultured Synechococcus sp. | reverse complement strand
GACGACGACATCGAAACCATTCGGGTTCACGTTCGCCTCCTGCGCACCAAGCTCGAGCCTGATCCACGCAAACCACGGTTCATCAAAACCGTTTACGGCGCTGGCTACTGCCTCGAGTTGCCCACAGGTGGGCAACTCGAAGGGCTCCACGACGTCGTCGCCATGGCCCGGAGTGAGCGCAAGAAGCAGGGTGATCGCGCCAGCGCCTAGATCAACGCGCTGTCTCGACAGTCATGAGGTCCAGCAAAGCCACTTCCCAGGCCAGCCTGGGTTGAACAAACGAGAGAAGATGACGTCTGAGTAGGTCCAGACGTCGCACGGCACGCTCCGATCGACCGGCGCGCCACAGGTTTTGTTGCAGCCAGTCAATCAACCACAGCTGCTGTTCTCCATCGAGGCTTTCGCAGAGATCCCGAGCTAGCGATAACGCGTCCATGGGCTCGATCGGCAGCGTTTTGAGCCGATTCGCAAGCGCTTCGGGGAGCAGAGACCAACGCTGCCGATGTTCGATCAAGGCACCCGGAGATCCAGCGGCCATCGCGATCAGTTCCGGTGGATCCACGCCTGAGGCTCCACAGCGAAGCAGGACTTGATCAAGCGCATCAGGGGCGAGGCGCAGAAAGCGGATCAGCTGACAACGGGAACGAATGGTTGAAAGCAGCCGCTCTGGAGCCGCTGACAACAGCACAAGCAGCCCATGCCCTGGCTCCTCCAACGTTTTAAGCAATGCGTTGGCAGCCGACTCGGCCATCGCTTCCGCTGTTTCGATCACCACCATGCCCCGTTCAGCTTCCACCGGCTGACGAGCCAGAAACCGGCCCACCCCACGAATCTGCTCCAGGCGCAGCTGAGGTGGTGTGCGGCGGCTCAGCCCCGCCTCCTCCGCCTCACGCCTGGACAGCAACCGACCCTGATGCTGATAAGTGGGTTCAACCCAGAGAAGATCAGGATGATTGAGCGCCTCCAGGCGTCGCCTTTGGCGAGGGGAGGCTGCGCCACCGGCAAGCACCCCTTCCAAAAAACGCAGGGCAGCCAGCCGGCGACCGACACCATCAGGACCAGCAAACAGATAAGCCGGAGCAAGTCGCTGGTGTTGCAGCGCAGCCTGCAGGAGATTCACCGCCAGAGACTGACCGATCAAATCTGCGAACAGACCATTCACATCAACAACTCCCGCAGGCTTCGCTCCAGGGCATCACTGACCGCGGCGATCGGACAGTCGGCTTTCACACGCATCCAGTGACGCTCGAGTGCCAGTTGCCTGAAGCCCTCTTGCACCCGCTGCAGAAACAGCTCCCCCTCGGCTTCGATCCGGTCATCCTGATCGCCACTGCGGCGGTGGATGCTTTCGCTCAGAGGCAGATCCAAAAGAACAGTGACATCTGGAGACAGGCCACCTGTTGCGATCCGTTCCAGTTCTCGGATCAAAGAACGATCAAGACCCCGGCCGTATCCCTGATAAGCCAAGGTTGATCCGCTGAATCGGTCACTGATCACCCAGTCACCCCGCATCAAGGCAGGACGAATCAGGGTCTCCACATGCTGGGCACGATCTGCGGCGTAGAGCAGCAATTCGGCCGTTGGAGCCGGTGCCGCCTCAGCAGCTGTGTGAAGCAGAAGGTCGCGGACCGCGCTGCCCAGGGCCGTCCCTCCAGGCTCTCGCGTCCGGATCAAACGGGCGCCTGGAGGCATCAGACCCGATGCGGGAAGCCAGGTCGCCAAATGATCCAGTTGGGTTGATTTTCCACAACCATCGATGCCATCGAGAACGATGAAACGCCCGCTCATGCCGGACGCAGCACCAACGCATTGACGACCACCGTGATGGAACTGAGCGCCATCAACAGCGCAGCAATCGGCGGCGACAGCAACAGCCCCTGGCCAGGAAGCAGCACCCCGGCGGCGATCGGGAGAGCGATCAAGTTGTAACCGAAGGCCCAGATCAGGTTCTGACGCACTTTGGCCAGGGTGCGGCGCGCCAACAGCAGGGCATCGGGAAGGTTGTCGAGACGATCACCGAGCAGAACCATGTCGGCGGTGTCCTGTGCGATCTGAGTCCCGGTGCCAACTGCGATGCCGAGATCAGCCGCGGCCAGAGCGGGAGCGTCATTGATGCCATCTCCCACCATGGCCACTGATCCGGACTGACGCAGCTGCTCCAGCCGCTCAAGCTTCTGCTCGGGTCGCATCTGCCATCCGAGCTCAGCCTCGCTGAAACCGAGCTGATGACCAAGCTTCTTCACGGCACCACTCCGATCACCGCTGAACACCGCCAGGTGAAGACCTTCGTTGCGCAGCCGCTGCAGTGCCGGTTGCACATCGGCCCGAAGCTGATCCTCGATTTGCACCATGCCCAGCAGCTCCTGACCCTCCGCGACCGCAACCACCGTGCCTTCTGCCGCCCCCTGCCATGCGTCCAGTTCGTCAGACCATCGCACGCCTTGGTTGGAGATCCAGTCGGGATTGCCCACCGACACCTGAGCGGAGACACCCTCCAACACGCCTTGCAGGCCATCACCCGCCAGAGTGCGCACATCAACAGAGGAGAGCAGGTTGAGGTCGCGTCGCTGGGCCTCCTGCAGCAGAGCATGGGCCAGAGGATGCCGGCTGTTCTGCTCCAAGCTGGCTGCCAGCTGCAGCAGCCGCTCCGGATCCCTGGATTGCACGGCCGTGACCATGGGCCGACCCAGTGTGAGCGTGCCGGTTTTATCGAAAACCACATGGTCAAGACCAGCAGCCTTCTCAATGACATCACCACCCCGGAACAGCCACCCCCTGCGGGCCGCCAACCCGGTCGCCACCGTGATCACAGTGGGCGTGGCAAGACCGAGCGCACAGGGACAAGCCACCACCAGCACCGCAATGGAGAGTTGCAGGGCAAGACCGATCGGCGTTTCAGCGCCACTGCCCAGTCCGGCATGGTGCGCGTGGCCGGCCTGGTGCGCGTGGGGCATGCCCACCGAAGACGCCTGCAGCACCTGAGGCCAATGCTCTGCGCCAAACAGCCACCAGAACAGGAACGTGGCCAGCGCAAGGGCGATCACTCCGTAGCAGAACCGACCGGCAACGCGATCGGCGAGGCCCTGAATGGGAGCGCGGCGGGCCTGGGCCTGTTCCACCAGCCGAATAATTCTGGCCAGGGCTGTTTCAGCACCAACGCGCCGCACTTCCATGGTGAGCGTCGCCTCAAGGTTGAGGCTTCCGGCATCGAGTTCAGAGCCCGGCTCCGCCTCGAGGGGCAGTGGTTCTCCCGTGAGGCTGGACACATCAACGGCTGAGCGACCATCCAGAACCACCCCATCAACAGGGATCCGGTCACCAGCCAAGAGCTGGACGCGTTCACCGGGACGCAAAGCACCAACACGCACCTCACGGATCACGCCATCTGCAAGAAGCAGCCTGGCGATATCGGGTTGAAGCTGGGCCAGCTGCTTGAGGGCCTGGCCGGTGCGAAACCGGGCACGCTCTTCCAGAAAACGACCCAGCAGCACAAAGCCGAGCAACATCACCGGCTCATTGAAAAAGCAGGGCCATCCGACCTGCGGCCAAATCAATGCCACCAAACTGGCCAGGTAGGCACTGCCCACCCCAAGGCCCACCAGGGTGTCCATGCTCGGAGCACCTGCCCGTGCCGCTTTGACACCCCCGATCAGAATCGGCCGGCCCGGCCCCAGCAATGCCACGGTTGCCAGGCTGGCGTGAAAAGGCAGGCTTCCAATCAGCGGCAGCTCGAGATGACCTGCCTCAGCGAGGTGGCCGAGAACCGAGAACAGCAACAGGACCAAAGCCACCATCAACTGGCGCCACTGCCGCCACCATCCGGGGCCAGCGGTGTGGGTGGCCCGCGATCGGGCAGCCTGTTCTTCGAGATTGCGTTCCTTGGCGGGAAAACCGCGATCGGACAGAGCTTTCAGAAGCCGTTCAACGGAACCCTCGGCGGGCGAGAGATCCAACCAGGCAGCACGACTAACGAGGTTGACATCAACGCGCTCAACCCCAGGTTGCTCCAGCAGCGTCCGCTCCACGGAACGCACACAACCCCCGCATTTCATTCCTTCCACGTCGAGCACAACGGTCTGCAGTGCTGAGCCCACGAGCGATCGATCGTTAAGACCAGGCTAGGTCGCGCAGCAAAGCCGTCAGGATGGAGTCACTCCGCCGGCGCGCCGTGCCTCGCAGCAACCGCAACGACAACTTCATCGACAAGAGCTTCACGGTGATGGCGGATCTGATCGTCAAGCTGCTGCCGA
>CAZJLQ010000154.1:0-4273 GCA_964546675.1 uncultured Synechococcus sp. | reverse complement strand
ACGGTAGGTGAGCCGGTGGATCAGCCACGGGTAGCCGTGGAAGTTGAAGATGATCGGTTTGTCTGTGGTGAACAGACTCTCGAAATCTCTGTCGCTCAGGCCGTGGGGATGTTCGGTCTCCGGGGACAGGGCGAACAACTTCACCACATTCACGTAGCGCACCTTCAGCTGGGGGATCTGCTCCCGCAGGATTTCGATCGCAGCCAGCGTCTCCTTGGTGGGGATGTCTCCGGCTGAGGCCATCACCACATCGGGTTCATCCATTTCGGTGCCGCAATCGTCATTGCAGGCCCAGTCCCAAATGCCGATGCCCTTCGCCACATGGCGGCGAGCGGCATCAAGGCTGAGGTACTGCAGGTGCTTCTGCTTGTCGGAAACAATGATGTTGGAGACGTTCGTTTCGACCAGTGCCTGCTCGGCCACCGCCAGCAAGCTGTTGGCATCAGCGGGCAGGTAGACCCTGGTGATCGATCCCTTCTTGTTGCCGGCCAGGTCCATGAATCCCGGATCCTGGTGGGTGAATCCGTTGTGGTCCTGACGCCAGACGGTGGACGAGATCAGACAGTTCCAGGGACCGATCGGTGCGCGCCAAGGAATCTCTTCGCAGTGCTCCAGCCACTTGCAGTGCTGGTTGTACATCGAGGAGATGACGTGGGCGAAGGCCTCATAGGTGTGGAAGAAGCCGTTGCGTCCGGTGTAGAGGTAGCCCTCCATCATTCCGACCAGCGTGTGCTCGGAGAGCATCTCGATCACGGAGCCCTCCCGTGAGAGCTCACTGCCGTTGAGATCCTCGGGGAGGAAGTTGGCCATCCAGACTTTCTTGGAGGCTTCGTAAACCGCCTGAAGGCGGTTGGAATGGGTTTCGTCGGGCCCGAACAGGCGATAGGCGCCGGGGTTGTCCTTGATCAGATCACGGATCACCTCGCCCAGGGGGTAGGTGTTCTCGTGTTCGCTGGTGCCGGGCAGCCCCACCTCCACCGCGTGCTTCTCAATCGCCGGGAAGAGCAGCTCCTTACGCAACACACCGCCGTTTGTGTTGGGGTTGCTGCCCATGCGGCGCTCCCCGCTCGGGGCCATGTCACGGATGAACTGCTTGACCGATCCGTCCTCTTCAAAGAGTTCCCAGGGGCGGTAGCTCTTCATCCAGTCTTCGAGTTGGCGAAGGTGCGCCTCGTTGCTGCGCACATCGGCCACCGGCACCTGGTGGGAACGCCAGAAATTCTCGACCTTCTTGCCATCAACTTCCTGAGGGCCGGTCCAGCCCTTGGGCGAACGCAGCACGATCATTGGCCAGCGGGGACGGAACGACTCGCCGCTGCTGCGGGCCTGATCCTGCTGCGCCCGGATGTCGAGCACGGCCTGCTCAAAGGCCATGGACATCTGGCCGTGCATCGTCATCGGGTCGGACCCCTCAACGAAGATCGGTCTCCAGCCGTATCCCTTCAGGAGATTCTCCAGCTCCTCATGATCGATGCGGCTGAGGATGGAGGGGTTGGCGATCTTGTAGCCATTGAGGTGCAAGATCGGCAGAACGGCACCATCCCGGATCGGGTTGATGAACTTGTTGATGTGCCAGCTGGTGGCCAAGGGGCCTGTTTCCGCTTCGCCATCGCCGACGCAGGCAACGGTGATCAATTCGGGGTTGTCGAGAATTGAGCCGCAGGCATGGGAGAGGACGTAGCCGAGTTCACCTCCCTCGTGGATTGATCCCGGCATCTCGGCAGTGCAGTGGCTGCCGATGTGTCCGGGGAAGGAGAACATCTTGAAGAACTTGCGCAGTCCTTCCGCATCCAGAGATTTATCGGGGTACCGCTCGCTGTAGCTGCCGTCGATGTAAACCGGACCGCGGGCCCCCGGGGCGCCATGGCCAGGACCTGACATGTAAATCATGTTCAGGTCGTATTTTTTGATCAGCCGGTTGGCATGGGTCCAGATGAAGGCCTGGCCAGGGCTAGAACCCCAGTGACCCAGCAGACGTGGCTTGATGTGTTCGGGGCGCAGGGGCTCTTTCAGGAGAGGGTTGTCCTGCAGATAAATCATGCCGACTGCCAGATAATTGGCGGTCCGCCAGTAGGCATCAAGATTGTGCAGCTCCTGCTCATCAAGAGCTTGTACTGAAGCAAGGGGGAGCTGATGAGGCGCGGTCGTCATGGATTGCTCGGGATAGCAATGCTGTTGAGGCACCCACGGCCTCACAAGGGACAAATCAGCCCTTCAGACCATGCGGATAAACGGAAAGTAGCCATCCCATCCAGGCCTGCCGATAAACAAGAAGGGAAGATTTCGGTTCCCGTTTAAATCGGACCAAAGCATCTGGTTGTTGAACAGTCCAACCCGGTCGGCACTACTAATCTCGGCATGAATGCTGTGCAGCACCATGCTGTTTCCCGCACTGCTGAGTGAGATCAGCAGTCATGACCTTGAGGTCGCCGAATCTCTGATCGGTGTCCTCCGCTTCATCCTGATCTTCGTCGGGGCCCGGATGCTGGCCGAGATCCTGGTCCGCTTTGAGCTTCCCACGATCCTCGGGGAGCTCCTCGCAGGCGTCATTATTGGCGCCTCAGGCCTGCATCTGCTGGTGCCTCCGGAAACAGGAGTGCAACTCAGTGCTGCCTTCTCCGATGTTGTGAGTTCTCTGGCTCACATTCCACCAGACGCGATACCCGATCTCTACGACGAGAGCTTTGGGGCGCTTCAATCCGTTTCAACCCTTGGCCTCTATTCCCTTCTGTTCCTGACGGGACTGGAGAGCGAACTGGAAGAGCTGATGGCCGTTGGTGTCCAGGCGTTCTCCGTCGCGGTGGTCGGTGTGGTGTTGCCGTTCGTGCTCGGCACGCTTGGGTTGATGGCGATTTTCCATGTGGATGCCATCCCAGCCATCTTCGCTGGAGCCTCGATGACGGCGACCAGTATCGGCATTACCGCGAGTGTGTTCGGTGAACTCGGATATCTGCGCACCCGTGAAGGCCAGATCGTGATCGGTGCTGCAGTGCTCGATGACATCCTCGGCATCGTCATTCTTGCTGTTGTTGTCTCCCTGGCCGCCGGCGGCAGCCTTGCGATCGCTCCGATCGTGCAACTCGTTGTGGCAGCGGTGGTGTTCGTGGTTGTGGCACTCCTGCTCAGCCAGAAGGCCGCCCCCGCTTTTGATTGGATGATCGATCAGCTGAAGGCCCCCGGCGCCAAGCTGGTGGGCTCGTATCTGCTGCTGGCCCTCAGCTGTTTCGTGGCAACGGCAATCGGTCTGGAAGCGGCCCTCGGTGCTTTCGCTGGTGGTCTGATTGTCAGCACCTCCAGGCACCGCGAAGAGATTCAGAAAGCCGTGACGCCGATCGTCGGGCTGTTTGCAACGGTGTTCTTCGTGCTGGTGGGGGCAGGCATGGATCTGTCCGTGATCAACCCCGCGGATCCGGCGGCGCGTTCGGCCCTGATCGTGGCTGGTTTCCTGTTCGTTGTTGCCGTCATCGGCAAAGTCGCGGCGGGCTGGGCGGTCTTCAGCGACAAACCCACCAACAACCTCGTGGTGGGCCTGGGGATGATGCCCCGGGGAGAAGTGGGCTTGATCTTCCTCGGGCTCGGCACGGCTTCCGGATTGCTTGATCCGGGCCTCGAAGCAGCGATTCTTCTGATGGTGATCGGCACCACCTTCCTCGCACCAGTCCTGCTGCGGGTGGTGCTCAAGAACAAACCACCGGCGGATGGCGATGTTGTTCCAGAGGAATTTGTCGCTGATCCCACTTCCGGCGGCTAAGCGCCGTCCAAGTGGTTAGAGCCCTCAACGCTTCCTCCGGGCGGACTTCAGGGTTCAGGAACGACCGGAATCCGCCACCACGAGCAGCAGGCTCCAGCCAATGCCAATCAGAGCAAGGCTGGAGCCCCATCCCGGGCCAAGGGTCCAGCTCACCAGCAGCTGCATCACCATTCCCACAGCGAGAGCCAACAGCATGCTGCTCAGAATCAGCAGTGCCTGCGTGATGTTTGGCGACAGGGCCGTTTCACCGAGGCTGGTTTCCAGCTTCCCGAGCGGACCGCTCAGGGGGATGTAAAGCGCGAGGGCCCAGAACAGGGCTCCTCTCCAGATCGCTCCATCGGTTAACGGTCCGCCGATTCCATCCATGGCTGGCATCCATCCCGATTGAAGTGCTGCCTAGCATCGCCGCTCTCGCCGCGGACTGTGGAGACCTTCACCTGGAGCCATCTCGGTCATCCAGTTCACACCGTGAGTCAGGGGCCTCAGCTGTCCGATCCCCGTGGCCCAGCGTTGTTGCTGGTG
>CAZJLQ010000153.1:0-4281 GCA_964546675.1 uncultured Synechococcus sp. | reverse complement strand
GCTGTCGCCCTCCACAACGGCGGGGGTGATGCCTTCACGCGCGAAGATGTGCTCGAAGGCGCGCTTGACGGTGCTGGTTCCAGCTCCGGACGAACCGGTGACAGCGACAACCGGATGACGCTTCGACATCGACGCAGGGGCTACGGGCTCGGCGAGTTTGCCAGATCGGGGCCCGAATGCACCAATAACGAGCTCAGAGTGCCTTGAGCAGTTCCTGACCCATGGCCGCGCAGCCAAGTGGAATGCAGCCATCGGCCATGAGATCACCGGTGCGGAAACCAGCTGCCAACACCTTGTCCACAGCGGCTTCAAGGTCGTCGGCAGCTTCAGCCTGCTTCAGGCCGATCCGCAGCATCATCGCTGCAGAGAGAACCATCGCCATTGGATTGGCCTTGTCCTGCCCAGCGATGTCAGGGGCAGAACCATGCACAGGTTCAAATAACCCAGGGCCATCGCTGCCCAGTGACGCCGAAGGCAGCATCCCGATCGACCCGGTGAGCATGGCCGCCTCATCACTCAGGATATCGCCGAACAAGTTGCCGGTCAGCAGCACATCGAACTGCCGGGGATCACGCACCAGCTGCATGGCGGCGTTGTCGACATACATATGGCTCACTTCCACCTCGCTGTAGGTCGGAGCCATGGCATCAACACGATCTCGCCAGAGCTGACTGACATCGAGAACATTGGCCTTATCAACAGAACACAGTCGGCCCTGCCGCTGCTTCGCGATATCGAAGGCCACTTTGGCGATCCGATCCACTTCCGACGCCGCGTAGGTCATGGTGTTGAAGCCGCGTTCATCACCATCAGCTTCGATCCGGCCCTTTGGCTGGCCGAAATAGATCCCACCGGTGAGCTCGCGCACCACCATCAGATCAACGCCTTCGATCACCTCTCGCTTGAGGCTGCTGGCATCGATCAGCGCCTGCACGATCTTCACCGGTCGCAGGTTGGCAAAGAGCTTCATGCCGGCGCGCAGGCCGAGCAAGCCGGTCTCGGGCCGTTTCTCGCGGGGAAGTGTGTCGAAACGGGGGCTGCCGATCGCAGCCAGAAGAACCGCATCAGCTGATTGGCATGCGGCCAGGGTGCTGGCTGGGAGCGGCTCACCGGTGGCATCAATCGCACTCCCTCCGATTGGCTGCTCTTCGAAACTGAGCTCAAATCCATGGCGCTTGCTGACTGCCTCCAGCAGCTGCCTTGCCACCGCTGTGATTTCAGGGCCGATGCCATCGCCGGGCAGCAGAACAACGCGGTGCTGGGCCATGGCGTTCCGATCGTCTCAACAGCCGCTGAGATTACTGAGCAGTGATGCGCTTCAGATCTCGCAGACTCTTCGCCATCTCCGGCAGCTTGCTGAAAGCGGCTGAACAACGCAGCCAAAGGCGATTCGGAATCGCCGGGTATCCACTCACCACTTCACCAGCTGCCACCTCCCCATGAATCCCGCTCTTGGAACTGGCAATGGCGCGATCACCGATCACCGCCCGATTGGCCACTCCAACCTGCCCCGCGAGGATCACCCCGTCGCCGAGGCGGGCACCGCCCGCAATCCCAACCTGAGAAGCAAGGGCACAGCCCCGGCCGGTGCTGACCCCGTGACCGATCTGGACCAGGTTGTCGATCTTGCTGCCGGCACCGATGCGGGTCTCTCCCACAGAGGGGCGATCAATGGTGCTGCCGCAGCCCACTTCCACACCGTCCTCGAGCACCACCTGTCCTGTCTGAGGCATCTTTCGCCAGCCGGCTGCAGTTGGTACAAAGCCGAAACCCTCAGAACCAACCACAGCGTTTGAATTGACAACACAGCCGCGGCCGAGCCGGCTGCCCGGATGGAGAACGGCATTGGCATGCAGCTCACAGCCATCACCCACCACCACGTCGTCGTAGATCACCACCCCGGGATGAACGATGCAATCGGCACCGATCCGACTTCCCGCACCAATACAGACCCGAGCTGCAACGAAACTGCCCTGCCCCACGACGGCACGGGGATCAATCACGGCTGTGGGATGAATCCCTGCAAGAGGTCGCTGTCGGGGGTACAGCTGATCGAGCGCTTCGGCGAATGCGAGGCGTGGATTGGAAAAGACCGCAAAGGCAAGCCCGCGCTCGGATGCCACCGTGATCAGATCCTCCTGATCCGGCAGAAGCACCGCCCCAACCTCACTGTCAGAGAGCGCGGCGATCAACGTGTTGCCCTTCTCCAGAAAACTCAGTTGATCGGCAGAGGCGCTCTCCAGGGATGCGGCACCGCGCAGCACTGGGTCTGAACCTTGTTGTGCCTGCTTCAGACCGGCCTGACCGTTCTGCAGGGCCTTGATCAGGGTGCTGAAACGCATGGGCGGGCAAGACTGCGGCTGGATCGTAGAGGCGTTGAGCGATCAGCTGAGATGCCGATCGCTCAGCACCATCGCATCGCGATGGACGACCACCGGAGAGCTGCCAAGGGCACGGGAACGCCCAAGAGCAGCGCGGAGGCTGGCACTGTCTCGTGAACACAGTCCCCGACCGAACTCCTGGCCTTGAGCATCGATCAACATCACCGGTTGGTTGGCCGCGAACTCACCATTGACCGCTGTGATGCCCACCTGAAGCAAGGACGCTCCACGCTCCTGAAGCGCCAAACAGGCGCCAGAATCCAGATGAAGTTCCCCTTGCGGCTCAAGGACATGGGCCAGCCAGCTGCGTCGGTTGCCGATGGGCTGGGGACTGGGGTGAAAGACCGTTCCACCACGGCCTCCGCTCAGCAACGCATCCAGACGGGAGGGATCCCGACCATCCGCCAGATGCACGGTGATTCCGCTGGCGGTGGCGATGCGGGCCGCAGCAAGTTTGGTGGTCATTCCCCCTGTCCCCCAGCGCCCACCATCACCGGCTGCGGACTGAAGGGCGGCAAGATCGCGGGGATGAAGAACATCGGGAATCGGCAGGGCATCCGCATCGATGCGGGGGTCAGCTGAATACAGCTGCTCAACGTCCGTAAGCAGAATCAGCTGATCAGCGTCCACCGCTGCGGCGACAAGTGCTGAAAGGGTGTCGTTATCACCGAAACGCAGTTCAGCGGGCGAAAGAGCATCGTTTTCATTCACCACAGGCAGAACCCCCCAGTCCAGAAGCTGCGTCAGGGTGTTCGAAGCGTTGTGATACCTCCGCCGGTCCACCAAATCAGAACGGGTCAGCAACACCTGGGCGACGGACACTCCATGGGTTGCCAAAGCACGGTCGTAGAGCCCCATCAGGTGCCCCTGTCCGATCGCGGCTGCGGCCTGAAGTGCCACAACACTGTCTGGGCGATGGGTCATCGCAAGACGCTGACATCCCAGACCGACGGCACCGCTGGTGACGAGAACGCAGCGATCCCCCCGTTGCATCGCCGCTGCGATCGATGCGGCATACCCAGCAATCGTTCCAGGTGTATCGCCGCGAAGCAGGCTCGTGCCTAACTTCACCACCCACAACGTCATGCGCTGGGAGCCCCCATCCAAGCCGCCAATCGACGTTCGATCCGCTGGACCCGGTCGCGGGGACAAGGTCCACCATCCAGAGCCACCGGCCGCACCAGAACCGTGTAGAGGCCCAGACGGTTGCCGCAAAGCACATCGGTGAAAACCCGATCACCCACCATCGCCACCTGGCTGGGCTTCAGCGACAGATCAGAGATCACCCGCCGCAAGGCACCCCGCCTGGGTTTTCCAGCCCCAGCCGTGAAGCTGATGCCCAGCTGCTCCGCCACTGCAGCGATCCGAGCCTGGGAGGGGTTGTTGCTGAACAGATGCAAGCGCAGGCGACGGCTGGCGTCCTCCAGCCAAAGGCGGACATTGACGGGCAACTGCACATCTCGACCGGGGAGAAGGGTGCGGTCCACATCAATCACAGCAGCCTGGATCCCTTGACTCACCAGATGGGGAAGGGGCAGATGGGCGATCGTTAGACCGGGCTCCCAATCGGGCAGCAACCAATGCTGAGACTTCAGTCCGGCCATTCCCTCTCCTCAAGTTCGGCTTCGATGCGCGGTTGGATCCGATCGAAATCCTCACCCTCCACCAACTCTGCCTGGCCATCAACCATCCGTGCCACCACAAAGAATGGATCCAAAGGGATGTAAAGGCCGTACTCCTTGCTGTCCACCATGAAACTCACCAGGAGTTCATAGGTCTCCGACTCCTCATCATCCTCCTCTTCCTCATCCTCCAGATCCTCCGGATCAGGTTCATCCAACTCACCTGCAACGGTCAGCGTCACAGCTGACCTCACCAGGGTCAAATCGTGTTCCTGAAG
>CAZJLQ010000152.1:0-4305 GCA_964546675.1 uncultured Synechococcus sp. | reverse complement strand
GAACCAGTGACTCCTACAATGTCAATGTAGTGCTCTACCCCTGAGCTAATCGCCCCCACTGATCAACATTGGATCGTCGTGATCTTTGTTTGATCGAGCACAAACAGTAGCAGTCGGAGGTCTAGTTCATGTGCGGCGCATCTCCACACGCCAGCGCTCCCGTTTGGTGCGCGACATCGACAGCACCTCCAACTGACCACGATCCTGCAATTGCAGCCGGTCTCCCACGTGGAGCTCACGGCTTGCTTGCCGCACCGCCTGCCAATTCAGTCGCAACCGCCCCGCCTTGATCTGACTGACCACCTTGGCTCTGGACAGACCAAACCCCGCTGAAGCGATCGCATCGAGTCGGCATGAGGCTTCCACGCTGCTGAGGGTGCGTGGTGCCCGTTGGGTTGGGAGCGCAAGAGCCTCGATCGCAACCGACTCACAGACAATCTCCACCGCTCTGACCCTGCCGCTCTGACCATTCAGGCGATCGGCGCATTCCGGACTGCAAAGGGCTTGACCGCCCCGATCGCCACGCACCCAGATATCGCCCAGTTCCGCTGACTCGGCACCCATGTGAACCAAGGCGGCACGGAGGTCATCGGGACTGAGCGGATCGAACAGAAAATTGCCTTCGATGCGCAGTCCCTGGATTGGCACCGGTTCGAGGCTGTCGTCATCGACCCTGGAACACAGCAGGCGACACCGCTCCGCTCCGGGATAACCGCCCTGACGCTGCCAGCGAAGTTCGCTCAGGGAGCCAAGCCGCTCCAAGGCCTCCTCCTGAAGCGGCGCTTCGAGAAAGGTGCTCCATGCCGGTTGCCAGGTTCGGAGAACCTCGGTGGCCAGATTGATCAGCCCCTGCAATCCATCGGGATCACAGCTGCCCTCCAGCAGCGTGTCGCGCGGAAGATTCACAGTTCGCTCAGGCGCACCACCTGGACGGGACGGCTGCGCTGCACGGTCTGCCAGGGCACATCAATTCCAACGGGTGTCTCCAAAAGCAGCAACCAACGGCCTTCCTCACGGCGATTGCGCAGAATTCGCACACCATCTTCATTGTCAGAAGCGACACTCGCGGCTGCCGCATAGCTCCCCATCAGGCCTGATCCCATCCCGAGCAGACCTCCGATCAGAGGCTCACCCCAAGGCCCGAAACTCGCAAAGGTGGTGAGTGTGGTGATTTTGGTGAACGTCAGCCCTGCGAGGAATCCGAAGGGCATCAACCACCGGGCCATTGATTTCTGACGTCGATTGCGGATGAGATTGGGGTTCAGCAGTTCAATCCGATCGATCGCGTCACCTGTCGGTGCGATGACCTGGCACTGCAGCAATGGCAAATCGGCAGTTTGAAGCTGCTCTGCCAGTTGCTCAGCAGCCGTCTCCTGGGAGAGCACCACCACACAGATCGCCATCCGCTCACATCAGATCGTTTGAATTCTGAACCCTGTCCTTGGAAGTAAGGGGGGTAGCGGAGTCTGCTCATTACAGTTCGGCGCGGCAGTTCTGCGCCCTTTCATGACGAAAGTTCTGGTATCCGATCCGATTGATAAAGCCGGGATCGACATCCTGAGCCAGGTGGCGCAGGTGGATCAGCGCACCGGACTCTCGGAGCAGGAACTGATCGGAATCATCGGGGATTACGACGGCCTGATGATTCGTTCAGGGACTCAGGTCACCGCCGCTGTCATTGCGGCTGCTTCACGCCTCAAGATCATCGGCCGCGCCGGCGTGGGTGTGGACAACGTGGATGTGCCTGCCGCAACGCAGCGCGGTGTTCTGGTGGTGAACTCGCCTGAAGGCAACACGATCGCAGCAGCTGAGCATGCCTTGGCGATGATGCTGTCCCTGTCGAGGCATGTGCCTCAGGCCCATGCGGGGATGCGGGCCGGTCGGTGGGATCGCAAGAAATTTGTTGGCAACGAGCTGTACAAGAAAACCCTGGGTGTTGTTGGTCTGGGGAAAATCGGTTCCCATGTAGCGCGGGTCGCCAAGGCCATGGGAATGGATGTGATCGCCTACGACCCGTTCATCGCAGCGGACCGTGCCCAAAAAATGCAGGTCCGACTCACCCAACTGGATGAGCTTTTCCGCACAGCTGATTACGTCACGCTGCACATTCCGCGCACGAAGGACACCGAAAATCTTGTAAATGCGGAGCTGCTGCGCACGATGAAGCCTGGCGCGCGCATCGTGAACTGCGCTCGTGGAGGTGTGGTGGATGAAGCTGCCATCGCCGAGGCGGTTGAAAACGGCGTGATCGCGGGTGCAGGCCTGGATGTGTTTGCCAGTGAACCTCTGGCGGAAGACTCACCGCTGCGTGCGGTGGAGCGAGGATTGGTGCTCACTCCTCACCTCGGAGCTTCAACGGAGGAAGCGCAGGAAAACGTGGCCGTTGATGTGGCCGAACAGATCAGGGATGTGTTGCTGGGGCTGCCTGCCCGCAGTGCCGTGAACATTCCCGGGCTCAGCGCCGAGATCATGGAGCGACTCAAGCCCCATCTCCAGCTTGCGGAAACCCTGGGTCTGCTTGTCAGTCAGCTGTCCGGAGGACAGGTTCAGGAACTGGAACTGCGCCTGCAGGGTGAGTTCGCTAGCCATCCCTCCCAGCCCCTGGTGATCGCTGCTTTGAAAGGCCTGCTGGGTGCGGTGCTGGGCGACAGCATCAACTACGTCAATGCTTCGCTCGAGGCTGAGGCCCGCGGAATTCAGGTCGTGGAGGTGAAAGACGAATCCAGCCGTGATTTCGCGGGTGGTTCGCTCCAGCTGACCACCAAGGGTGATCAGGGAACCCGCAGCGTGATCGGAGCGGTCTTCGCCGGCGGTGAACTGCGCATCACCAGCATCGACGAGTACCCGGTCAATGTGTCACCCAGCCGACACATGCTCTTCACCCGGCACCGCGACATGCCAGGGATCATTGGTCATCTCGGCTCCCTGCTCGGTGAGCACAACGTCAATATCGCCTCGATGCAGGTGGGACGTCGCATCGTCCGGGGCGATGCCGTCATGGTGCTCAGCATCGATGACCCTGTGCCAACAACCGTTCTTGAGACCATCAAGGCGGTGAACGGCATCCAGGAAGCGCACCCGGTCACGCTCTGATGTGGTGGCGTCTCACGCTTCCCTGTCCGCCGGAACTCGAGGAGTCTTGCGTCTGGAAACTGAACGATCTCGGCCTTCATCGCCACGCCCTCCAGCACGCGCCGGAATCACCTGAACGAAAAACACTGCTGCTCTGGCTTCCGCAGTCGGAGTGGTCGGAAGCGGATCGTGGTCAGTTGCTTGCCAGCCTTCGCCCTCTTGCGGAGCCCTTTGGATTGACTCTGCCGGACGGGTCTTGGGATGAAGTGGCTGACGAAGACTGGAGTTTGAGCTGGAAACAGCATTGGCAGCCAGATCCCGTCGGTGCCGGCATTTTGATTTTGCCGGCCTGGCTCGAGCCACCCAACGAATACGCCGATCGTCTGGTGATCCGGATGGATCCAGGCAGTGCCTTCGGTACGGGCAGCCATCCCACGACCCGCCTCTGTCTTGAGGCGCTGGAACAGGCACCACCGGATGGTGCCCTCGTAGCAGATCTCGGATGTGGCAGCGGTGTTCTTGGGCTGGCGGCGCTGGGGCTGGGAGCCGACACCGTTGTAGCGGCGGACACCGATTCCCTGGCGGTGCGGGCGACGGTCGACAACCGGGGGTTGAACAAGCGATCTGAGCAGCAGCTGCAGGTGGGCTTGGGGTCGGTGGACACGTTGCGCGAGCAGCTGGCCGGTCGCCGGGCCGATCTCTTGCTCTGCAACATCCTCGCCCCGGTGATCGAGGCCCTGGCTCCTGGCTTTGACGACCTATTGCACGACCAGGGACGGGGCCTGCTGAGTGGTCTGCTGGTGGATCAGGCACCCCGATTAACCGAGGTCCTGTCAACACTGGGCTGGAAGGTTGCGGCGCAGGCATCCCAGGGGCGCTGGGGCCTGCTGGAGATCCGCCGTCGCTAAGGACTCCGTCATAAGCCCTGCTTATCGGTGTTCCCCCTCCTATTGGTCCTTGCCCCGCCACCTGTGGGAACAGCTGGGAATCGGGTCTGTTTGCAGTAGATAAGTGACGTCCTGCAGGCTCGAATTCCGAGCACCTGTACGCAATCAACCATCAATGGCTTCCTACAAGGTCACCCTGGTCAATGACAGCGAAGGTCTGAACAAGACCATCGACGTGCCCGACGATCAGTACATCCTCGATGCTGCTGAAGAGCAGGGCATCGATCTGCCCTACTCCTGCCGAGCCGGCGCTTGCTCCACCTGCGCTGGAAAAATCACTGCTGGC
>CAZJLQ010000151.1:0-4321 GCA_964546675.1 uncultured Synechococcus sp. | reverse complement strand
ACGGGTGTCCTTTGCCGCCGGCCAGGCACCACCCTTGGATCCCTATTGGAGGGTGCTGGTTCATGAACAATTTGATGGACGTCGCTGGCGTCGGAGTCCGCCCCAGCGTCAGCGGCCAGAGAACTCCGTCGTCCCGACCGTTTCGGGCGAAGCGGATCTTCAGTGGTGGACGATTGAGCCATCCCGCACCCAGGCGGTGCCCTGGGATGGTCAGTCCCGTCCGGCCAGCGCTGAACTGAAGAATGTTCCCCTCGGAGAACTGTTGCTGCTTCAGCCGCCGGTGCAGCCGCGCTCCTATCGACTCCAGGCAGGAGAGGGAACCCAACCCTGGCAGCAACGCCCTCCCGGCAGCGACAATCTTGAGGTGCCGCCGGGCCGTGATCCCCGCCTCCAGGCCTTGGCGGAGCGTTGGCGAGCCTTGCCGACCGACCGTGAGCGATTGGCGGCGGCGGAAGCGTGGTTCCGCGGGCAACCCTTTCGTTACAGCCTCCAACCCGGAGCGTTGCCCGCCGCTGGGCTGGACGGTTTCCTGTTCGATCGGCAGGTGGGGTTCTGCGGGCATTACGCCAGTGCATTCGCGGCCTTGATGCGTTCAGCGGGTGTCCCGGCACGGGTGGTGAGCGGCTACCAGGGTGGTCAGTGGGTCCAACCGCTCAGTGGTCCGGCGTACCTCGACATCCGGCAGAGCGATGCCCATGCCTGGACGGAGTTGTGGCTAGAGGGTCGGGGCTGGCAGCGGGTGGATCCCACCACCTGGGCCAGCGCGATTGATGCGTCCGCGGCGGGGACGGTGGTGGAGGCAGAACGTGGGGCCGGCTTGAACAGCTGGCGATGGTTGCAGCGCCAGTGGTGGGGCCTCGATTTCGCCTGGACGCAGTTCTGGCTGGGATTTGATGAGTCCAGCCAAAGGTCGTTGCTGGAGCGGCTTTTCGGGGCTCAGCAGCGTTGGATCGGCCTGATGGTTGTGCTCGCCGGCGGGCTGTCGGTGGCGCTGGGTGTTGTCGTGTTCCGGTGGCTGCACCGGGGAAGGACCGTGGATCCGCTGCAGCTGAGTCTGCGCTTGCTCCATCGCCTTGGCATCGATCCCGAGCCTGGGGAGTCCTTCAGTCTGTTGTGTCAGCGTGCCGCTCGGGTGCACCCAGCATCGGCTGATCTGCTGCTGGAGATGGCACGGCAGCAGCAGCGCCTGGCCCATGCGCCGCTGTCAAGGCAAGACCGTCGCGCCAGCCGTGTGAGCTGGAGGCGATTGCGGCGTCAGCTGGCAAACAAGGCCTGAATGCCTGGAATCCGTTGCTACAGCAGGGGCGCGTTGCAGTTCCGTTTCCCTGGGGAGGTGCGGTTGAACCATCTGCTTTGGCTGTTCACGGCGTTGATCGGGCTCGCTGGGGCGGCCTGGCCAAGCCGGGCTGATCCCCAACCGGCGCCGAACACGGTGGAACAGGAGATTGCCTCCGTTTTGAGCGGTTTGCGTTCAGCCGGTTTGCATTCAGACGGTTTGCATTCAGACGGTCTGAATCAGTTCGGTGGGCGGGCCGCCCAGGAGCGGGGAGCGCCAGCGGGGTGGGATCTGGCG
The DNA here is from genome assembly GCA_964546675.1 of uncultured Synechococcus sp. Classification (GTDB taxonomy): domain Bacteria; phylum Cyanobacteriota; class Cyanobacteriia; order PCC-6307; family Cyanobiaceae; genus Parasynechococcus. Next base: position 2,748 of record CAZJLQ010000151.1, on the reverse strand, counting down.
GCGTTGATGCATCAAGCCAGGGTCCCAGGGCTGAGCATCAGCGTGATTGATGGCTTTCAGATCCGCTGGACCCGTGCCTATGGGGTGGCTGATGTGGTGCATCAGACAGCGGTGACCCCTCGAACGCTTTTTCAGGCAGCGTCGATCAGCAAACCGGTGATGGCCATCGCGGCGGCTCGGTTGGCCGAGCAGGGGCAGATGGATCTGGATGCGGCGATCCGCTGGCCGTTGCGGTCGTGGCTGGTGCCCTCAGGCGATCTGGATTCCCGGGCATCCGTAACACCCCGGATGTTGTTGAGCCACACCTCCGGTTTGACCGATGGCTTTGGGTTCCCGGGTTATGCGCCAACGGAACCGTTGCCCAGTGCGGTGCAGATCCTCCAGGGCCTGCCACCCTCCAAAACCGCAGCGGTCGTGTTCAAGAACCCGCCGATGACGCGTGCGCAGTATTCCGGTGGCGGCAGCCTGATCATGCAGGTTGTGCTGGAGGATCGCAGTGGTGAGCCCTTTGCGGAGCTGATGCAGAGGGTGGTGTTCGGTCCGTTGCAGATGCGGCAGAGCCTGTATCAGCAGCCTTTGCCGCACCACTTGTGGTCACTCGCCGCGTCGGGTCATGACGCCACAGGCCAACGCCTTCCCGGTCGATGGCGGATTTACCCCGAACTGGCCGCGGCTGGCCTTTGGACCACCAGCCATGATCTGGCCACGATGATCGTTTCGCTCCAGAAGGCGAATCTCGGACGCGGCAGCGGACCGTTGACCCAGGCCGTTGTTCGGGACCTGTTTCACCCTGTTGGTTTGGGCAGCTTTGCCCTCGGCTTCAACGTGTTCCGGCAAGGGGAGGGGTGGTACTTCGCGCATCAGGGGGCCAACGCTGGTTACCGAAGTTTTTTGATGGCCCACCAGACCCAGGGATATGGATTGGTGGTGATGACCAACGGGGATGGCGGTGACGACGTGATCGAAGCGATCTGTCGCCGGGTCCAGGAGGTGTATGGGTGGGATGTGGCGCAGATCGATGGTGACTTTCGATTTGCGGTGCCGAGGGGCGTTGGTTGCCTTCCGGATTTCGGTTCCTGAAGGCGATCATGATCGCGTTGGATCATCACTTTGGTCCGTGCAAAGTGTTCAAAATTGGTCGTAAAATGTTCCGTTTAATAATTTAGATTTTTCAGCTTTTTGAGCATGTCTTGTGCTGCGAATCTCCATGTTGAGGAGGGCTAAAGATGGTTTTGCTTGGCTTGTGCTCGTGCTTTTTGGCCGTTGTTTGTGCTGAAAGGTTCATGCAACAAGACGGCCGGGTTGTGATCGAACTCACAAGTTGTGATGACCGCGATCGATGAGCGGACTGTTGATTACGTCGATGCTGATGGCATCAACAGGATTCACCATGGATCGTCAAACCAATCGTCAAGCTCTAAAAACCGTTTTGGGGGTGCTGAAGGAGGCGCCCGATGCGGATGCATTGATTCGTCTGCGACGGGTCGCCTATCTGCATGCGGTTGTGGAGCTGGTTCTCAGCGAACGTGTTGAGGCGTTGCCGGAGGTGGCGCATCCGCTCCAGCTGGATTTGCCTCAGGAGCATTAATGGATCAGGCCTTCCGGAATGGTGGCCGTTGGATTCAGCTTTAAAACCATCCAGAGCAGCATGGCTGTGCAGGCTTTGTCGTCGGCGCCGTAGTCGTATTGCCAGTCGTCCACCATCCCAACCAGCTGCTGCTGGGCGGTGGTGATGAACTCATCGGTCCATTCCTGCATGTCATCTGCCCTGGTTGCCCAACGATGATCAGATTTCGGCGGATGCGCTCCAGGCAGGTCTGCTGAGAGGTGTCCAGCCCTGGCTCTGGAGGGAGCGCCAGAGTTGATCGGCGGCCTCCTTGTCGAGATAACGGCGTTCCTTCAGAAGTGGTGGTCCATCGGCCATCGGGCGTCCGCGATCGATAAAGACCCTCGGTTCCCGCTGGCGGGTCTTGGTGTCGTGGTGGAAGCGCCACACCCATTGGGCTTCGGCATCGATCAGCCAGCTGTCACTCAACGGTCGTCAACGAATACAGGCGTACTAGCGCTGGGTGCGTGGTGTTGGCAAGGTTGGCGTGATGGTCCTGGTGCGTCTGGATCGATTCGTTCGCTGAACAAGGGAGCGCAACGGCGCTGGTGGCGTGAGGTTGATGGGTCCCTCTGGGCGATGCGGGAGGTCGTTGGTGGCCACGAGGGGCACCAAACTGCGTCGAAACGGTCTGGGTGGGGGCGACCCCGCCAGCAACCGTTTCAGAACCATCAGCAATGCCAACCATTCCGGGGGCGGCGTGCGTTGCGGCCAGCAACCCGGACGTTGATAAAGCCAGTGAAGCAATGCACATGTCTGCTGTTCATTCAGCGCTGCCCAGTGCACCAGCTGACGCGATCCCGATGTCGCGATCACGGTCAATGGCAGCGATGGCATGTCCCGCGTCCATTGCAACCTGGCGTTGGTGGAGAACGAAGACATGGGCGCTTCGAACCAGAGTTCAGCGCCGCTTTCGCTGATCGCGGTGAGGACGCATTCGGCCTGATCGCCCCCGCTGGTTTCCATGGTGGCTCGCTTGTTGACTGCGAACCAGGGCGAGGGGTCTTGAACGGCCGGGTCCCAGCAGGCCCGGAGGGCAATCAAGCTGCCGACCAGATTTAGGCTTGCCCAGACGAGCGTGATCGATCCAGCGGGATTGGCCCCGATCAGGAGGGTTTGCATCACCCGAATCAGATTGATGC
>CAZJLQ010000150.1:0-4402 GCA_964546675.1 uncultured Synechococcus sp. | reverse complement strand
CAACCAGCCACCCCTGGTCGCGGTTGACATCGATGTCGAGGAACCGAGCCTCGATCCGCCAAAACAATCCGGTGGCGGGAGCGGGTCTGAACGACCTCCCACGTCGAGGACGGAGGTCTGGCTGATCCCCTTGCTGAGTGGAGTTGCGGCAGCGGGAATGATCTGCAGTGGCTGGTTGATCGGCAGCTGGAGGCAGTCCGAATCGCAACTGGCGCAGGAGCGAAACCTGCGCTTGATCGAACGGCTGAGAACGCCCCCCCCAGCCGAGCCAATCCAGACGCCCGACAGCCCAGCGCAACCCATCACTCCGACGCCCCCGGCACAAGAACGCACGGGCGAGGCACCACCGCCTCCCGAACCTGAATGGGTGACCAGCCTGGAACCCCTCACCCTTCCGATCCGACGCGCCCCTGAAAGCGGTGCAGCCCCGGCGCCGCTCGTCTCATCCGCCCCATCACCAGGCCCAGCGGTGGCTCGCCCTGCGGACGCTCCGATGCCCCAATTGACTGGGGTGGTTCAAGGACCGGGTGGAACCAGCTCGGCCATTTTCCAGTTGAGCCAGTCCTCCCTCTCAGTGGGACTGGGGGATGGGATCGGGAACAGCGGCTGGACCCTGGAATCAATCAGCGAAACCGGCGCAGTGATCCATCGCAATGGTGAGCGACGCAACCTCTCGGTGGGAGGCGTGTTCTGACCAACAACCCAGTTCCTCTGCAATCACCCCACCAGCTTTGGCAGGCTCCAACCCAGGCGGTGCTCTCCGGTGAAGGCCCGCGCCAGTTACCGGGCCCCTGGCGCCTGATGCTGTTGGGAGACGGAAGTCCAACCCGCCACCTGCGCTTGCTGACGGGTGAACCGGTGACCGTTGACTTGATCGCCATGGAACCGGATCGTTCGGATCATCCCGGCGCACCCACGGAGGTCACGGATCTCAAGCCTCCGCTGCTGCGTCGCCAGGTCTGGCTGAACTGTGGTGGAAGCACGCTGGCCTGGGCGGAAAGCTGGTGGAATCAGGAGCAGGCAAACCTTCATCTGCGCGACCGCGAACAGCCGATCTGGCGAAGCCTCACCCAAGGCCGCTCCGAGCTGTTCCGCGAAGTGGATGGCTTAGCCCTTGTGGAAGCTGACTGGCTCCAGGAAAGCTTTGGCCTGCGTGGACCGTTCTGGAGCAGGCATTACCGATTTTTTCGAGGCGGCAAAGCGTTAACGGTGATTCGCGAAGTGTTCAGCCCCCAGCTGGAGACCTGGCTCGGCCCAACCCTGCGCCAGGAGCTTCGCAAAAGTTGATGAACAAATCCCTAGGAATGTTGGGATTTGCTCTTGACAACTTGCCTTCATCTATGCGCTAAGGAACATGGAATGACACTGGTTCACCGTGTCATGGCAGCCTCTCCAATCTGGCTCAGCCTCACCGACCTCGGTCGGATCTACGGCATTTCAGCCGTCCATTGCGGCCGCAATTTAGAACAGCTGGGCTGGCGTGATCGCCGCGGCCTCCCATCTCCAGCGGCCCTCGAATCCGGCGCAGCAAAAATGTCCGGCCCCCATGGACAATCACAGAGCACGCTCTGGAGCCGCGAAATCTGCGGTCGCGCTTTCGAGGACAAGGGATACAAACCCATGCCGCACAGCCAGCAGGTGCAGCAATGGACGCATTTCCTCGAGGCGATGGCCGAGGGGTCTCCATCCATCAACGCCACTGTTGAACAGATGGCCGAAGACATCCCAGGCGACCTTGTTGAGGATGTCAATCACCAGTTGGCCGCCCGTGGCTGTCGCTTTCGGGTTCCCCGAACCGGAGCAGGCCATCACTCCAGACGCAGCGCTTCGGCCTGCTGATCAAGCCGTGCTGATCACGATGTGACGACGAATCAATGGATGCATCGCCAATTCAGCCAGCGACGCATCCATGTCGTCTTACGCCGCAGATTTCAGCAGCTCACGCAACTTGTCCTCATTGGCATGGCTGAGGCTGGTTTTCACAATCCGTGCGTTCGGGGCATGGCTGCGAAGCCGATCCACGATCCGATCAGGGGTGCCATCGCGCACCAGTAGGGCAAGAGCGGCACTGCCTTTAGGCAGGGTTTCACTGAGATCTCTCAGAAATTGATCGTTGATCCCGATATCACTCAACGCCCCGGACGCCGCCCCGGCCCCTGCTCCCACCACCAGGCCAGCCAACGGATTCAAGAAAATCAGACCCACCAGCATTCCCCAGAACGTGCCACTGGCCGCTCCTGCGGCAGCCATGTTGATCGCCTGCCGGAGATGAACGTGGCCATCTTCTCCGTGCTCCAAAACGACGGCATCTTCAAGGGCAATCAGGTGTTCCTGCTGCATCCCAACCAGCTCACGCCTCACCTGCTCAGCCTCATCCGTTGTCGGGAAGCCGATCACCACCAGATTGCTCATCAGATTCTGAAGTCGATGCTCTGAACGGTAATCAGAGATCAACGTTCAGGTCAGGTGCGTCGCCGACTCGAACGCGGCAAGGCCCGTCTGGACGTTGCATCGTTGCTACGCGTCCAGTGCTCAACCCGAAAACTCTCATCGTCGGGCCAGGCATCGGCATCAGACGATGACCCCGAGGTTGGGTCCTCCAACCCTGCGGATTGCTGCAAGGGGGGCTGTTGAGAAGGCGGCTGCGGGGAGGAGGGCACCACTCCATCTGGCAATGAAGAGGGGCGTTGAACGCGTCTGGAAATTGCCTCCAAAGGGCGCTTACCACTGCGATTCGGCACATCTGTCTCCCTGGCGTCCTGCCATGGTTCCCGCCAATCCTCATCATCTTCGAGCAGCCATTCGATCCGATCGCCAACCCAGCGACCGACCGAATCCAGGTCGATCGAGCTGCGCCGCTGTCCGGGGCGACGCCCCGAAACACCATCCACAAACTGGCGGCCTGTTTCAAGCCACTGATCCATGCGTCGATCGCGGCTGTCCCTCGACCGGAAACTTCGCGCGGGTCTGTCCTCCATAGCTCTGACGTTACCGACGACGCTGGCGAAGCTGATGTTCCCGTCGCAGGCCGATCACGGCGATGACGACTCCCGCACATTCCAAGGCGATCAAAAACGTGTCCATTGATCACCCTCACCCATCGACCGGCTCATAGTGCAGCAGACAGCTGGCATGCCATTGCCCGCCATGGTGCAGGTCGCAGCAGGAACGGCAAGCGGCATTGCGTACACGACGGCGGTAGGGCGTCCGACGGCGGCACGTTGGACACACGGCCCACCAGCGTGGAGCCTTCGCAGGAACTGGATAGCTGTGCCGCACGCTCACCTGAAAGCGGTCCTGCGACGCGTTAATGACGTTCATGCGCCGCCGGAAGTGGGGACCATGGCCCTCACGGCTATGCAGAACCAGATCAACCCAGGCGTGAATCATCTCGTGGCAGAGGGTGCTCTCCGTTGCCTCCTGCGGCAAGGGCTCGAGCACAGGCCTTGAGAGCACGATCTCGCAGCCACGACCCTCGGCCACCGCTGGACCACGCCGATAAAAGCCTGCTGTCCGCGACATGCGGCCGTCGCTCCACCGAATGGCCGGCAGGGGCTTTCCCGCCCGTGCGAGTGATCCATCGAAGTGCTCCCGATTAAGGCGATGGAACAACGGCAGCAACGGCAGCAGCGACAGCGGCGAACCTGTACGGGGAGTCTCACCATCCTGCCGTGGTCAGTCAGACTCTGCCCTGGTCTGAAGACAGCTGATGGAACTGGGTCTGGTGCGCGAGATCGGCAGCAAGGCACTGCTGGCCGGCGGAGGCGCTCTGCTCCTCTACTGGACCTTCACGGCAGTGAAGCTGGTCCTCAGCGCGCGGGGGATCAACCCGCTGATCAAGCAGTTTTTCACTCAGGTGGCAGCCGGTCGAATCGACGCGGCCTATCTGCTCACCACGAAGGCCTACCGACAGCACGTGAACCGCCAGCAGTTCATTCGCTTTCTGGCTGGATTACGCCTGAACAAGTACCGCAATCTGAAGTCCGGTCGACCGCGCATTCAGGAAGGAAACGTCATCCTCACGGTGAAACTCAAGGCTGAGAACAACGACGAACTTCCCCTCGATTTCACCTTCACGAAAGTGGACGACGATTGGCGAATTGCCCGCATCAATCGGGTCAATGCCTGATCAGAGCGAGCGGGCAGCTGAATTGCGCGGCCTGCTTAACAGGGCTGCGCACGCCTATTACGTTCTCGACCAACCAATCCTTGAAGACCCTGTCTACGACAGGCTTTACCAGGAGTTGCTCCAGCTGGAATCGGCGGAGCCGCGCCTGCGCAGCAGTGACAGCCCCACCCAGCGCGTCGGTGGGGCTCCTGCGGAGGGGTTCACCAGCGTTGAGCACCGCGTGGGCCTGCTCAGCCTCGACAACGCCTTCAACCGCGACGAGCTGCAGGCCTG
>CAZJLQ010000149.1:0-4412 GCA_964546675.1 uncultured Synechococcus sp. | reverse complement strand
AGCCATCACGGTGAAGTTGGGAATGGCCCGCATATAGCTGATGTCGTATTGGCCCTGGTGGGTTGGTCCATCAGCGCCAACGATTCCGGCCCGGTCGAGCACGAATGTGACGGGCAGGTTCTGAATGCCCACGTCGTGAATCAGTTGATCGAAGGCGCGCTGAAGGAACGTGCTGTAGATGGCAACCACCGGTCTGAGGCCTTCACAGGCCATGCCCGCAGCCAGGGTGACGGCATGCTGTTCGGCGATGCCAACGTCGATGTACTGCTCGGGAATGGCCTTCTGAAGCAGGTCGAGGCCGGTCCCCGTGGCCATCGCGGCCGTGATTCCGACAACCTTGCTGTTCTGTTCGCAAAGCTTCACCAGCGTCTGCCCGAAGACCTTGCTGTAACTCGGCGGCTTTGGAGTTTTTGAGGGAATGGCCTTGCCCGTGGTGAGATCAAAGGCCGACTGCGCGTGGTATCCGACCTGGTCCGCTTCGGCGTAGGGATAGCCCTTGCCCTTGGTCGTGACCACATGGACCAGAACCGGCCCACCCTCGCGATGTGCGGCCTGGAAGGTCCGCACCATCTCAGCGATGTCATGGCCATCGATCGGACCCATGTAGGTGAATCCAAGTTCTTCAAAGACAGCACCGACCTTCGGCACGGCCAGTCGGCGCATGCTTCCCTTAAGGCGATTGAGCTCCGCAGGAAGCTCACCTCCCATGAACGGAAGGTGTCGGACGCTTTCCTCAACACTCCCGGAGAGAAACTGCATCGGCGGACTCAACCGGGCCCGATTCAAATAGGTGGATAAGGCCCCAACGGGTGGAGAGATGGACATGTCGTTGTCGTTCAGAACGACAACAAGGGGAGTTTCAGGGAGATGTCCGGCATGGTTGATCGCCTCAAGCGCCATCCCTCCGGTGAGAGCCCCATCACCGATAACAGCCACACAACGAAAATCCTCTCCTCGCCGATCCCTCGCCAGAGCCATGCCCAGGGCAGCCGAAATGGATGTGCTGGCATGACCGGCACCGAAGTGATCGAAGTCGCTCTCGCAGCGCTTCAGGTAACCGGCCACCCCGTCTTTCTGGCGCAGGGTGTCGAAGTTGTTGTAGCGACCGGTGATCAGCTTGTGCGGATAGGCCTGATGGCCGACATCCCAAACGATTCGATCCCGATCAAGATCGAGCGTTTGGTAAAGCGCCAGGGTGAGTTCAACAACGCCAAGTCCAGGGCCGAGGTGTCCTCCACTGGTGGACACCACCTCAAGGTGGCGCTCACGGATCTGACGAGCAACGTCCGTGAGCTCAGCTGTGCTGAGTCCATGCAGCTGGTTCGGATGGCTGAGATCTCCGAGATGCATGCACACGCACACCAATTCCTGCAATCTACGAGGTCCGTCCCATCAGCGAATGAAGGTCGGCTGGAATGAGAATGGCGAGATGACCGACTACCTGCAGAGGATTCTCCGAGCACGCGTCTATGACGTCGCTCGAGAAACACCACTGGACTACGCGCCAAACCTCAGTCGTCGACTGGGCAACAGCATCTGGCTGAAGCGGGAGGACCTGCAACCGGTGTTCTCGTTCAAGTTGCGAGGCGCCTACAACCGCATGGCCCAGCTCAGCGAGGTGGAACTGCAGCGAGGCGTCATCGCATCAAGCGCCGGCAACCATGCCCAGGGGGTTGCCTTGAGCGCATCGCGGCTGGGCTGTCGCGCCGTGATCGTGATGCCGAGCACCACCCCGGAGGTGAAGGTCCGTGCCGTGAAGTCTCTCGGGGGGGAAGTGGTTCTCCACGGAGAAACCTATGACGAGTGTTCTGCCGAGGCCCGCCGACGTTGTGAGGCGGAGGAACTGACGTTCATCCATCCCTTTGATGATCCGGAAGTCATCGCCGGCCAAGGCACGATCGGGCTTGAAATCATGCGCCAGTGCGACAAACCACCAACCGCTATTTATCTGGCTGTCGGTGGCGGCGGTTTGATCAGTGGAGTGGCGGCCTACGTCAAGGCGCTTTGGCCCGAAGTGGAGGTGATCGGTGTTGAACCGGAGGATGCCGCCACCATGACCCGCTCTCTGGAGGCTGGAGAACGGGTGGAATTGAGCCAGGTTGGCCTGTTCGCTGATGGAGTGGCCGTCCGACAGGTGGGGCAGGAAACCTTTCGCCTGGCACAGCGTCATGTCGATCGAATGATCACCGTCGACACCGATGCCATCTGCGCAGCGATCAAGGATGTGTTCGAAGACACCCGATCCATCCTGGAACCGGCAGGAGCTTTAGCGGTGGCGGGTCTGAAACGCGATGTGGCAGACCGTGAGCTTCGAGAGAAGGGACTGGTGGCGGTGGCCTGCGGCGCCAACATGAATTTCGACCGTTTGCGGTTCATATCCGAGCGGGCCGAACTTGGAGAGGAGCGTGAGGCGATGCTGGCGGTGGAAATTCCTGAGGCGCCAGGAAGCCTGAGGTCGCTGTGCAACGAACTGGCGGACCGAAGCCTGACGGAGTTCAGCTACAGGATGAGTGAAGGCCAAAGGGCCCAGATTTTCATTGGAATCCAGGTCCGTGGGGCACAGGACCGGATCTCACTGGTAAACAACCTCACAAGTCGAGGATTTCCCTGCCACGACCTGAGTGAAAACGAATTGGCCGTTGTGCACCTCCGTCACATGGTGGGCGGACGACTGCCCGCATCAGCGCGTCCAGCGGAGGGGGACTCTCAAGAACTTCTGTACCGCTTTGAATTCCCGGAACGCCCAGGGGCGTTGATGTCCTTTGTCAGTGCTCTTCACCCTGAATGGAGCATCAGCATTTTTCACTACAGGAACCACGGGTCGGACACAGGCCGGATCGTCGTTGGCGTGCTGGTTCCCAATGAAGACATGCAGGGTTGGAACCGCTTCCTCGAAAAGCTCGGTTATCCCTGCTGGGATGAAACTGAGAATTTGGCCTACAGCCTGTTCCTCTAAGGGATCGGACGTTACTTTGATGCATTCGTGGGGTTGCGATGCATGCTGAGCCATCCCTTGCCTCCCGGCTGGAGGCGATCCTTTACCTGAAAGGCCGACCGGTCTCAGCGAAGGAGCTTGCGGAACTGGCTCAGGCTGAACGTCAGGAGGTGGAGCAGGCCTTGTTACTGCTCACCACTGGGTACGCCCAGCGCGATACGGCACTTGAGATCGTTGAACAGAAGGGTCGTTACTGCCTCCAGCTCAGACCAGGCCTCAGTGATCTTGTCCAAGACATGTTGCCTGTGAACTTGTCCACGGCAACGCTGAGGACGTTGGCAACCATTGCCCTGAAAAAACGGATCCTTCAGTCGGAACTGGTGGATCTAAGGGGTTCAGGCGCGTATGACCACATCAAGGAACTGCTGGCTCAGGACTTCATTGAACGCAAACGGCAAACCGATGGCCGGTCGTACTGGCTGACGCTTTCAGAAAAATTTCACAGGACGTTCTCCGTTCTGCCTGACATGTCCACCCCCGGACTTGCCGGGCCTGCATAAAGTCAGCACATTGTTCCAACAAGCGTCCGTGGAAACCGCAGCTCTTTCCCAAGGCCTGGCTGTACTGCTGAGTGTTCTCTCCGTAGCGATCAACTTCTACCTGCTGGTTCTGTTTGTTCGCGTGCTGCTCAGTTGGTTCCCCAACATCGATCCGAGCAATCCCCTGTTCGCAACCCTCAGCTCCATCACCGATCCCTACCTGAACATGTTTCGGGGACTGATTCCTCCCATTGGTGGAATTGACCTGTCTGCACTCCTTGCATTTTTCGTCCTCAGACTGCTGCAGAGCTTGCTTCAAACCTCCAGCTATCAGTTCGGAGGACTCGCTGGTGGCTTCTGAGGTGACGGCCCCACACCACACACACACGTGAAGCAGGCAGCGCTTCCGATCTGAATGTCAAAGCGATGAGATCTGATCTACAACGTATTAATCGCGTCAATCGACCCAAGAATGAGGCTCAATACGTCTTTCCTGGAACTTTCTTTTTCAAACATATGGGTGCTGGAATTTCAAAGTTGCCATCCAGGCTTAAAACTTTTTACCAATAAAATTTTGCCTTTAGCGCCATACAAGCGCAGAAGCTATTAGTTGCCATATCATCGATACTCCATTGATTTATCCACTGCAAACCGACAAAAGAATTCCATTCTCATCTTGAAAATCTTTGTTCTGGGTGGACTGCATTAGGGCTGACATCATTAAAAACCAAGCCATTGATTAATGACCAGATCACAGTTTGAGTTCACCAAAAGAAATCTTGCCACTGATCGACAACATCAAGTGAACGGGCAAGATTTCACCATCACACTCTTCCTTCGGGGCACAAAATTAAAGGCACTTTTGAGAATCGCCTCCCCTCGGGCATTGGCAACTGCGAGCATGACGGGAGGCAATCACTTTGTTCACACTGAACGTC
>CAZJLQ010000148.1:0-4425 GCA_964546675.1 uncultured Synechococcus sp. | reverse complement strand
GATTCGCTTACATCGACTGCACGGTTGGCATGGCGGGGCGTACCGCTGTCACCACCAAAAATCATGATGCATCAGAGTCGGATCAAGAACCGTTGGGTTGATCCGAGCGGGCCTTGTTAGTCATGTTCGATGAAAATTATTTAGTATTTTTGGTGGCTAAAATTTGACATTCCTGCGGTGAATGTTCACTCTTGTAGTCTTTGAGTTTGTCTGGCTTAAGAGGATTGTTTGTGGAGTGTGTTTGTTGTCCGCTCTTGATTTGAAATCGATTTCTCTTGCTGCTTTTATTGCAAAGTGATTGTTGCTTTGATGGCTGCTGTCTTGTGGGGTTTCAGTGCTTTTGATCCTGATCACGCTGCTCTGATTGAAGTTGATTCAACTACTTTTCATCGATACTCGTTTTTTTCTGCTGCTGTGCTGTTTCTTGTTGAGATGTCGGCTGCTACGCAACCTTGAAATAATTTCATGGCTGCCCTTGCGTTTGCTGACGTGGCTTCTGATGTCATTGTTGTCGGCGGCAGCGGCAGGGTCGGAGCCTCCACACTGCGTTGGCTCGATCGTCTTTTCCGCCGGATCGGCGAGGGGGCACCATCGCCCAAGCTTGCTGTTGGGGGAAGGAATGTGGAGAGGTTTCATGCGACAAAGGCCCGTCTTGGACTCCCTCACCTCGCCTTCGTCCCCCTCGATCTTGATGCTGGGAGTCAGGAACTGATCAAGGCCGTCAACGGCGCGAAACTCGTGGTGCATACGGCCGGCCCTTTCCAAGGTCGCTCTGCGCCGGATCTCCTCCGGGCCTGTATTTCGGCAGGCGTTCCCTACTGCGACGTATGCGACGACTATGCATTGAGCCGTAATGGCAAGGCCCTTGCCGCTGAGGCCTCTGCGGCTGGGGTCCCGGCAGTGGTGTCTTGTGGAATCTGGCCTGGAGTCAGCGCACTGATGGCGGCTTCAGCCGTGGAGAAACTGGGTGGAGCTGAACACTGCGATCGGGTCGAGCTGAGTTTCCACACCGCCGGTAGCGGTGGCGCCGGTCCCACCATTGTCAGCGCCACCTTCCTGCTGTTGGCCAGCAAAGCCTTCACTGTCATTGACGATGCGCTTGTGGCGATGGAGCCATGGACCGACCGTCGCTGTGTTGATTTTGGGGGTGGCCTTGGCAGGCGTGCCTGCTTCCTTCTTGATAATCCTGACGTTCCCACGATTGCTGAAGCGCTGGGCATCGCCAATTGCAGCTCGCGCTTCGGAACAGCTCCGGATCTTTGGAACGGACTGTTTGGGGCAATAAAGGTGCTTCCTAACTCCTTGTTGAACAGTCGCCCGGCGATGCAAAAGCTCGCTTCGATGTCGATGCCTGTGATCAGGTTGGTTGACGCGATGGTTGGGGCAACCAACGCAATGCGCGTTGATGCTTTTAAAAAAGAAGGAACTGTTGCTGCAAATCCCTCGGTTTGCTTGCGCTGCATTCACCCGCAGCTGGACGACTGTGTTGGCCAGGCAACTGCCGCATTCGCCATCGAATTGCTGCGTGGGCGCGAGCCTTTGGCCACCAGTGCAGGCTCGATAGCGCCGGGTGTCTGGTATCCGGTGGAGCTTCATGGTGCAACACGGCGTCAAATCCTTTCTGTGGTGCAGGAGACGGCAATGCTTTGGGAGATGTGACTGAACGACGTCGACCTTGGTTTGTGTGGTTACTCGACAAGCCAACGACGTTCAGCATTGGTCAGCGTACAAATGAGTTGTCGTTGCGTTTGAAGTGAACTCCTCTTGAAGCGCGAGGGTGGCTTTTTGCTCATCCTGTTGAAAGACAACACGCTTCTGGATTGGTCAACCTCCACGCTTTGATGCCTGGCCTCCTGGCGTTGCGCCGCTACCGCTTCGGGCAAGACTTCAGCCATGACCTGTTTGCTGGTTTGTCCGTGGCAGCGGTGGCGCTGCCGGTTTCGATCGCCTACGCCGAACTGGCCGGTCTGAGCCCAGCCGTTGGTCTTTACGCCAGCATCGGCCCGCTCCTGGCCTACGCGGTTTTCGGCACATCACCTCAGCTGGTTGTGAATCCGGATGCAGCGAGTTGCGCGATCCTCGCTGCTGCGGTTGCACCCCTTGCCGGAGCCGACCCCGCTCTTTACCTCTCCCTTGCCACAGCACTGACGCTGTTCACGGGCATCTTCTGCGTCCTGGCCAGTGCCTTTCGCCTTGGTTCTCTGGCCGATTTTCTTTCCAGGCCGATTCTGGTCGGCTTTCTCAACGGAATTGCTATTTCGATTTTTCTTGGACAAATCGGCAAGGTGCTGGGGTTTCAGGTGACGGCCAGCCGAATCATCCCGAAGCTTCTTCAAATCCTCGAGAACATCCCCACAACGCAGCTGCCCACCCTGTTGGTGGCCTTGTTCAGCCTGGCTGTGCTCGTGCTGTTTCGTCGTTTCCTGTCCAAGATTCCTGCCGCTTTGGCCGTACTCGTGTTGTCGGGGCTGCTGGTGAAACTGTTCGGGCTGCAGGATTTTGATGTGGCTGTCCTGGCACCGGTGCCAGCCGGTTTGCCGATGCCTTCACTGCCACTGGTTCCGTTGGACACCATCCCGAAACTTCTGGGTTCAGCCGCAGGCCTGGCCTTGGTGCTGTTCACCAGTGGAACAATCACGTCGCGCAGCTTTGCCTCTCGCGGCGGTTACGACGTCGACGTCGACCGTGAACTCGTGGCCTATGGAGCAGCAAACATCGTTGCCTCTCTGGGCCAGGGTTTTGTTGTGACCGGCGCCGATTCGCGGACGGCAATGGCAGTCACTGCAGGTGGACGGACGCAGGTGACGGGCCTGGTGGCGGCTGCGTCGATCGCCCTGGTGCTGCTGTTCTTCACCGGACCACTGCAATTCGTTCCGGTGGCAGCGCTGGGGGTGGTGTTGATCAGCGCTGCGGTGTCGCTTCTGGATCTCAGCAGTCTGCGGCAGTTCTGGCGCATGGATCGGCGTGAGTTCGGGTTGTCCCTGGTGACCACCATCGGCGTTGTCGCTCTCGGTTCGATCAATGGAATTCTTGTGGCGGTGAGCCTGGCGGTGGTCCGTTTCGTGAAACACACGGCGCGGCCCAGCGTGGAACTGCTCGGTGAACAAAAGGGGGTCTCTGGCCTGCATTCGATCGACCGCCACAGCTCTGCACAGGCGATCCCGGGAATGGTTTTGTTCCGCTTCAATGCACCGCTTGTGTTTTTCAATGCCGATCACTTCAAGCAGCAGGCTCTTGCTGCAGTGCAGCAGTCTGGTGATGGCCTGCGTTGGTTTGTGATTGATGCCATCCCGATCAGTGATGTGGATATCAGCGGTATGGCGGCTTTAAAGGACCTTCATCGTCAACTGCAGGAACGCCACATCAATCTTGTTTGGGCTGGTCGTCAGAGTGAAATTTTTGACATTCTGAAAAAGATGGGGCTGTTCACCGAACAGGTGAAGGACCTGACTTATCCCACCTTGCGACAGGCTGTGAATGCCTTCAAGGCAAGCTGATTGATGTCAGTCACTTAAGCCAGCCAGCGGGTGATCACAGTGCCGTCGTACACATGACCGGAGGCTTCCACCACAGGTTTGGTCTCCTCGTTCATAAAGATGTCGTACAGGACATTTTCCGGTCCCTGGAACATGACCGTTGCGCGCTTTGGGTTGCCCTTACAAACTCCGATGTAGAAGGTTGTGACACCCATCTCTGCAAACATGGCTTGCTGTTCAGGTGCATTCATGTGTGCTTGATACTCTTCAAATGTGTTGCTGAGAGTGAAGTCAAGAACAGTGGTTTCAATCATGGTCAGGGGTCGTTCAGCTCGAGTAGAACACAACAAACCGTTTGATGCAGCTCTTCAAGGCACAGCTTGGGTTCCCCAGGCCAACTCCCCACCGCTTTGGGGTGATGGAGGCAGGCACTAGATTTGGTGCTCTTCTGTCAAAAGCGTGATCAGGTGCCAAAACTCGGTGAGATCAAGCTCAAGCAGATCCAACAACTCAATACTGCGGACAGTCCGCTTCTGATTCGAAAGCACAAGGAAGTTTTGAATTTGATGATGCGTACCTTTCAATTGGATACCTATGGATTGACCTGGGCTCAGTTCTTTAAAGGTGTCGTTCTTGGTGGTGGAGTCGTTTGGCTCCTGATGCGTTGAATCGTCGTGCCATCAGCCGTCAATCTCTCAATTGGTGTTTAAACGTGTTGATGGTTTCCGTGCATGGTTTTGATTGAAGCGGTCCTGGCACCGCTCGCGCTTTGATGGCCCACGTCATTTCATTGCTCACTCAAAAACGTCGCTTGTCGTGTTCCAGTCCAACGAGGCTGCCATCGTTGCTGCTGACCAGTCGAGGCCGTGACCAGTCGAGCCCCTGGCTGTATCCCTAGGTTGAACCCCTGCTGGATCGATCCATAACCGAAGCGGAAATGCAGGGATCC
>CAZJLQ010000147.1:0-4499 GCA_964546675.1 uncultured Synechococcus sp. | reverse complement strand
CGATCATCCCGATCACCAATGGTTACGGCTACATGGACATGGCCTGGGATGACGAAGGGTCCATCTGGGCCGGCGGAGGGAACGGCACCCTTCTCGTCAGTCAGGACGGTGGCGACAGCTGGGAAATCGATCCCGTCGGCGACCGGCAGCCCAGCAATTTCACCCGCATCGTGATCGATGCAGACCACGCCTTTGTGCTGGGTGAGCGGGGCAACCTGCTGCGTTGGGTCGGCAACGCTGTGTAACTGAGCTCAGCTCGGATTGGCGGTCCACCGAGCTGAGCTTCTAGAATCTCCCAGCTGATACGCCCGAAGCCATGGCTGCAGGCTCCACAGGGGAACGCCCGTTCTTCGAAATCATTACGAGCATCCGCTATTGGGTGATCCACGCAGTGACCCTGCCGTCGATCTTCCTGGCTGGATTTCTGTTCGTTTCCACAGGCCTGGCCTACGACGCCTTCGGGACACCTCGACCCGATGCCTATTTCCAAGCAACGGAAGCCAAAGCTCCTGTTGTAAGCCAGCGGTATGAGGGCAAGTCCGAGCTCGATGTCCGCCTGAAATAACTCTCATGACTCAAGCTCCCGTCTCAACCACCCCGCGCAATTACCCGATTTTTACGGTGCGCTGGCTGGCCCTTCACACCCTCGGCGTGCCAACCGTGTTCTTCCTCGGTGCTCTGGCCGCGATGCAATTCATCCGTCGCTGATTGAGCCCTGATTTATGGAACGCAACCCCAATCCCAACAACCTGCCGGTTGAACTCAACCGCACCAGCCTTTTCCTTGGGCTGCTGTTTGTGTTCACCACCGGTGTGCTGTTTTCCAGCTACTTCTTCAACTGAGGCCTGATTCATGAGCGGAAAGAAGTCTCCGTATCCCGACGGTCGAATTCCCGATCGTTTACCTGACGGACGCCCTGCTGTTCCCTGGCGGTCACGCTGGACGGAAGGTGTCTTGCCGTTATGGCTGGTAGCTACCGCAGGTGGCATGGCTGTTCTGTTCGTCGTAGGTCTGTTTTTCTACGGTTCCTACACAGGTGTCGGTTCTGCCTGACTTCACTTCAACTCCAATCATCAAGTCAGCCGGCCCCAGGGTCGGCTTTTTTGATGCTCTCTTTTCGTTCCCCTGCAGCACATTCCCTGCAGCACAAGCGTCAGCAGGGACCTCTCTCAGAATTCAATCTCAGATTTCAAACCGAATAAAACGAGCGATACCACCGCGCAAATGAAGCCACCCCTGTTTCAATCGTTGTTGAAGGGCGAAATCCGACCCATGCCTCGAGGGCTGATGTATCCGCTGCCGTGGCCACCACATCCCCCGGCTGCATCGGCTGAAAATCCTTGATCGCCTCACGGCCAAGGGCCTCTTCCATCACTTCAATGAAGCGCAGCAATTGTGTGGGCTGGCTGTTGCCGATGTTGAACAGTCGGTGGGGAGCTGCTGCCGTTGATGGGTCTGGATCCAGGGCATCGAAGTGGGGGTCTGCAGTGGCAGGTTTCGCGCAACAACGCAGCACCCCCTCAACAATGTCGTCGATGTAGGTGAAATCACGCTGCATTCGACCATGGTTGAACACCTTGATCGATTCTCCAGCCAGAATGGCTCGTGCAAACAGCATTGGGGCCATATCGGGCCGTCCCCATGGGCCATACACCGTGAAAAAACGCAGACCCGTCGCCGGCAATCCGTAGAGATGGCTATAGGTATGGGCCATCAATTCATTGGCTTTCTTACTGGCTGCGTACAGACTCACGGGATGATTCACCGGCTGCCTTTCCTGGAACGGCAGATTGCGATTACCGCCGTAAACAGAGCTGCTTGAGGCGTAAATCAGATTGCCAACACCGTGGTGACGGCAACACTCCAGGATGTTTCCAAAGCCGACAAGGTTGCTCTGGATGTATGCAGCTGGATTTTCAAGGGAATAACGCACACCCGCCTGAGCAGCCAGATTGACCACCACTTGGGGGTGTTCTTCATTGAACAGCGCGGTGAGCCGCTCACCATCCTCAAGATTCAGCTGCTCAAACCGCCAAGCAGCAGCAGCCTCGGGCTTCGATTCAATGCGCCCTAGGCGTGCTTCTTTGAGCGTTGGGTCGTAATAGCTGTTGAGGTTGTCAACACCAATCACCCGATCACCCTGTTGGAGCAGCCGGTCACTCAGCGCTGCACCGATGAAGCCTGCTGCACCAGTGACAAGGACGGTTCGGCTCACTGAGCTCCATCACCCACACGCCAAAGCGTGAGCCCAGCGGCACGCACCTGATTCGGATCGGCAACGGCTCTGGCATCGAACACCCAGGCTGGACGGCGCATTCGCGCAGAGAGATCCTTCCAGTCCAGCGTCCGATACTGCGTCCACTCGGTCAGGATCAACACGGCATCAGCGCCGGCAACAGCCTGTTCAACACTGCCCGCAGCCCACCAAGCTCCCTGACCGCTCAGCGTCTTGGCTGTCATGCCGGTTCCAGCATCCGGCACCTCAGCATCCTGTCGAAGATCGCGAGAAATCTGAGCAGACTCAACCTTTGGATCGTGAATCGCCAGCTGCGCACCTTCTTCAAGCAAATCCTGGGCGATTCGGATCGCTGGAGCTTCACGGGTGTCGTTTGTATCGGCTTTGAAAGCAAAGCCAAGGATCGCAAGACGTTTGCCGGTAACTGTCCCGAAGAGACGCTGTACCACGAGCCTGGAGATCCGGTGCTGCTGCCAGGTGTTGAGGTGCACCACACTCTCCCAGTAATCAGCGACTTCCGGCAGACCGAAGTGACGGCAGAGATACACCAGATTGAGAATGTCCTTTTGGAAACAACTGCCTCCAAAACCCGGGCCGGACTGCAAAAACTTGGGACCAATTCGACTGTCGGTACCAATGGCGCGGGCCACCTCGCGGACATCAGCCCCCGTGTTCTCACATAAAGCCGCCACTGAATTGATCGAACTGATCCGCTGAGCCAGAAAGGCATTGGCGGTGAGCTTGGACAGCTCACTGCTCCAAAGATTGGTGCGCAGGATCCGTTCACCGGGCACCCATTGGCCGTACACACCGGCCAGTGCATCGATGGAGCTGTCATCCTCACCACCGATCAGAACACGATCAGGGGTTTCGAGATCCCGAATCGCCGTGCCTTCGGCCAGGAATTCGGGGTTGGAAAGCACAGCAAACGTCCGAGGCGGTTCCCCTTCAGCCAGTGGGGCCTGAGCTGCTTCAAGAATGGTGCGAATCGCTTCAGCGGTACGAACCGGAAGGGTGCTTTTTTCGACGACAATTGTGTGGCCGCGAGCGGATTTGGCCACCTGACGAGCACAGGCTTCAACCCAACGCAGATCACTTGCCTGGCCTGCACCAAGCCCCCGGGCCTTCGTCGGAGTGTTCACTGAGATAAACACCATGTCGGCATCGGCGATCGCGCCATCCACATCGGTGGAAAAATGAAGGTTGCGGCCACGCGCTCGATCCACGACGGCATCCAGACCCGGTTCATAGACCGGGAGACGGCTGAGATCTGCATCGTTCCAAGCCGCGATTCGCTGTTCGTTCAGATCAACAACGGTGACCTGGACATCCAGACAGCGGTCTGCAATCACAGCCATGGTCGGGCCACCGACGTAACCCGCCCCCATGCAACAGATACGCTGAATTGTCATGAGGACACCTCGGCGGATCCACCGGGTTGAAGTCCAAGAACCTTACGGAACCAATCAATGGTGGGCTCGAGTCCCTGCTCCAGTGAAATGGTCGGCTCCCAGCCCAGTTCCTCGCGAGCCAGATCAATCACAGGCTGACGCTGGAGCGGATCATCCGCGGGCAAGGGTTTCTCAATCAGCTGTAGTTGGGGATTGACATTATTTCTGATCAATTCCGCCAGCTGACGAATGGTGAACTCACCGGGATTACCGATATTCATCGGACCGGTATGAGATCCATTCATCAGACGAATCATGCCTTCGACAAGGTCGTCCACGAAACAGAAGGATCGCGTCTGGCTGCCATCGCCGTAAAGAGTTAACGGCTCACCTTTGAGAGCCTGAACGATGAAATTACTGACCACTCGACCATCATCTGGAAGCATCCGCGGGCCGTAAGTATTAAAAATTCGCATGACGCGAATCTCCACATCATGCATTCGCTGGTAATCAAAACAGAGAGTTTCGGCGATCCTCTTTCCTTCGTCGTAACAACTTCGGATTCCGATTGTATTCACACAGCCTCGATAACTTTCCGGCTGAGGATGAACCTCTGGATCTCCATACACTTCACTGGTGCTTGCGAGCAACAAACGAGCACCAACACGCCTGGCCAGGCCAAGCATGTTGTACGTCCCTAAAAAACTGGTCTTGGATGTTTTGATCGGGTTGAACTGATAGTGAACAGGGGAGGCTGGACAAGCCAGATGCCAGATCCGATCGCACTCCAGACGAATCGGATCCGTCACATCGTGGCGAATGAGTTCAAAACGTGGATGTCCCAACCACTGAGCAATGTTTTTCTTACGTCC
>CAZJLQ010000146.1:0-4501 GCA_964546675.1 uncultured Synechococcus sp. | reverse complement strand
ACATCTGCAGCATGTTCGGGTAGGCCCCGAAGAAGATGTGCAGACCGGTTTCGTACCAGTCGCCGTCCTCATCCTTCCAGGCCGCCACCTTGCCGCCGAGCACATCACGGGCTTCCACCACGATCGGAGTGTGGCCTGCATCCGCCAGGTATTTGGCACAGGACAGACCCGCAAGACCGGCTCCGGCGATAGCGACGCGCATGCGGATGGTTGAAAAGTGAAACCAACCTTAAAAGGAGCAGTTACCCAGTTGCTTCTTAAAGTCGTTCCATCTACCGGCGTTCGATGGCCGACACCCTGCTGAAGTGCACCACCCGACACGTGCGACTGTTCACGGCGAGGGTTGAAAATGATGACCTGGTGCCGGACCCGGATCAATTGACACTTGATCTCGACCCAGACAACGAATTTCTCTGGTCGGATACCGCTGTGAACAACGTGCAACAGCGCTTCCGAGACCTGGTGACTGCCAATGCGGGAGGCGAGCTCAGCGACTACAACCTCCGCCGCATCGGCACAGAGCTGGAAGGGACCATTCGCCAGATGCTGCAAGCCGGAGAGTTGAGCTACAACCCGGACGGACGTGTGACGAATTACTCGATGGGTCTGCCGCGGACACCCGAACTGCTGTGAGCGGTTCCCGTTTCGATCGGGACCGGCGAGGGGATCGCAATCGCAGCGGCCGTTCAGGCCGCTATCGAGATCGAGATCCAGGGCGCTATGAACCGGGGCGTTACGAACCGGGGCGTTACGAACGCGGTGGCAATGGCAATGGGCGGCCTCCGGCCCCTGGCGGCGGAGCGGGTCCAGGCTTCAATTTCAGTCCGCTCACCGCGTTTGTCCTGGGCGGTGTTCTGATCGTGGGAATCGGCATCGGTGCCGCCGTCACCAGCACCACCCAGGGGGATCAAGGCAACATCGCAAGCAGCCAGCAGCTCGACATGGCCGTTCCCGATCCTGAGTTTTGCCGTCAGTGGGGAGCCAGCGCCTTCGTGATGGATATCGAGATGTACACGACCCTCAATCCCTCCAGCAGTTTCGTCACCCAACCGACCTTGCAGCCAGGTTGTGTGATCCGTCGGGAGAACTGGTCAGTGCTCCGCAAAGAAGGCGCCATCACCGCTGAACAGGAGCGGGAGTGCAAGCAACGGATGAACACCTTTGCCTACATCGGATCCGTTCGAGACAAACCCGTGGTCCGGTGCGTGTACCAGACCGACATCACCCAAAACAAATTCCTGATGCGGGGCGTCGCCGACGACACCGTGGGCATTACCCCTGAAGCTGATCAGTTCTGAGCCGTGAGAACCGGACTGGCTGCCAGCTGACGCAGCGGACTATCCGCACTGGCGAAGACGGGCAGGATGTCTTGCCGAAAAGCGGCTGAAGCTCTGGAGCAGTAACGCGCCGGGTGGGTGATCAGCTTCAACTGCCTTCTCACCTGCAGATCCGCCACCACAGGACGGTGAATCGTTCCAGCCGCCAACTCGCGCTCGATGGACACCACCGGAACGAAAGCGGCGCCAAGCCCCGCCTGCACAGCATTCTTGATGGCTTCGAGGGAATTCAGTTCCATTTCGATGCGAAGTCTCTGCACATCCAGGCCTGAACGGGCAAGCAATTGATCGACCATCTTGCGCGTGGTGGACTGGGCATCCAGGCACACAAAACCAAGCCTGTAGAGGTCTTCCTTGGTGAGCTCCACGAGCCTGGACAGTGGATGCTTCACGGGGAGGACCAACGCCAGTTCGTCACTGGCATAGGGCAGCACCTGAAGCAACTCGTTGAGTTCCGGTGGCAGCTCTCCACCAATGATCGCCAGATCGATCTGCCCATTGGCCACACTCCAGCCGGTGCGACGGGTGCTGTGCACTTGCAGTTGAACGGCA
Organism: uncultured Synechococcus sp.; assembly: GCA_964546675.1. Classification (GTDB taxonomy): domain Bacteria; phylum Cyanobacteriota; class Cyanobacteriia; order PCC-6307; family Cyanobiaceae; genus Parasynechococcus. The sequence continues at coordinate 2,612 of CAZJLQ010000146.1, read as the reverse complement.
ACATCCGGATATTTCTGCCGGAACAACCCGATCATCCGCGGCATCAAATAGGTGCCTGTGGTCTGACTGGCGCCAACGATCAAGGAGCCCCCCTTGAGGTTATGGAGATCTTCCAGGGCCCGGCACGCCTCATGGCACTGGCTAAGGATCCGATCGCAATAACTGAGCAGCAGATGGCCAGCCTCCGTGAGCTGCGCCTTGCGACCACCCCGATCAAACAGCGAGACCTCCAGCTGCTTCTCGAGGTTCTGAATCTGAAGACTGACTGCCGGCTGGGTGACGTAAAGGCTGTCTGCAGCCTTCTTGAAGCTCCCTTCGCTGACGATCGCTCGCAGGATGCGCAGCTGATCAAGCGTGAAGGGAAGATCAGCCATGCTGGGCCGCGAGCCCTATGTAAGCCCCCAAACCTTAGAAGCGAACCGTCCGCAGAACAGAATCAGCGCACGAAGAAGCCTGGGGGGCGATGACCGGTCAACACAGCAGCGTTGTGATGCTGATCCTGCTGATGCTGTTCGCGCTCATCCACAGCGGTGGTGCTGCCCTGCGCAGCCGCGCCGAACTGGTGATCGGAGCCCGGGCCTGGAGGCTGGTGTTTGCAACAGCCAGCATTCCCTCCGCCGTTGTGGTGATCGGCTGGTTTCTGGCCCACCGCTACGACGGGATCCGGCTCTGGAATCTGCAGGGTGTGCCCGGGATGGTTCCCCTGGTGTGGATCGGGACCGCCATCAGCTTTCTGTTCCTTTATCCAGCCACTTACAACCTTCTGGAGATTCCTGCGGTTTTAAAACCACAGGTGCGCCTCTATGCCACAGGCATCATCCGCATCTCCCGCCACCCCCAGGCGGTTGGCCAGATCCTCTGGTGCATCACCCATGCCCTTTGGATTGGCAGCAGCTTCATGGTCGTCACCTGCATCGGGCTGATCGGGCATCACCTCTTCGCCGTCTGGCACGGGGATCAACGTCTCAAGAGCCGTTTCGGAGCTGCCTTTGACGACCTCAAGGCCACCACATCGGTGATTCCCTTCGCAGCAGTGCTGGACGGCCGCCAGCAACTGGACTGGAAGGAATTTCTTCGCCCGGCCCAACTCGGAATCGCCATCGCCGTCGGGGTCTTCTGGTGGGCCCACCACTTCATCCCAAGAGCCGGTGAAATGGTGCGCAATTCCGCACTGGAAAGGCTTCTGGGCTGAGCTGCCTACACTCATCTCAACCTGGAAACAGCGGATGCCCTCGGCCGCAGAACTCGCCTGGCTGATTCCCGTCCTCCCACTCCTGGGTGCGGTGATCACAGGCCTTGGACTGATCAGTTTCAACAGAACGGTGAACCGTCTGCGTAAGCCGGTTGCCCTTCTTCTGATCAGCTGTGTCGGTGCCGCCGCCGTGCTGAGCTACGCGATCCTGGCCAGCCAACTGGCGGGAGCGGCTCCCGTTGAACACCTGTTCATCTGGGCCAGTGCGGGCAGTTTCACCCTGCCGATGGGATACGTGGTTGATCCCCTCGGCGCCGTGATGCTGGCGTTGGTGACCACCATCGCCTTGCTGGTGATGGTTTATTCCCACGGATACATGGCCCACGACAAGGGCTACGTCCGGTTCTTCACCTATCTGGCGCTGTTCAGCAGTTCGATGTTGGGACTGATCATCAGTCCGAACCTGCTCGAGATCTACGTCTTCTGGGAATTGGTGGGCATGTGCTCCTACCTTCTCGTGGGCTTCTGGTACGACCGGGATGGCGCAGCGCATGCCGCCCAGAAAGCCTTTGTGGTGAACAGGGTTGGCGACTTCGGTCTTCTCCTGGGCATCCTCGGCTTGTTCTGGGCCACTGGCAGCTTTGACTTCCAGGGGATCGCCGACGGACTGCAGCAAGGCCTGAGCAACGGCAGCGTTGCACCCTGGGCTGCTCTTCTGCTCTGCCTGTTGGTGTTCATGGGGCCGATGGCCAAGTCAGCCCAGTTCCCCCTTCACGTCTGGCTACCGGATGCGATGGAGGGTCCCACTCCAATCTCAGCCCTGATTCATGCCGCCACGATGGTGGCCGCCGGGGTGTTCCTTGTCGCCAGGCTCGACCCCCTCTACACCCAGTTCCCTGTTGTTCAGACGGTGATCGCCGTTGTGGGAACGATCACCTGCTTCCTGGGAGCCTCCATCGCCCTCACCCAGATGGATCTCAAGAAAGGACTGGCCTACAGCACCGTGTCCCAGCTCGGCTACATGATGCTGGCCATGGGCTGTGGTGCCCCGGTGGCGGGCATTTTCCACCTTGTGACCCATGCCTTTTTTAAGGCGATGCTCTTCCTGGGCTCAGGCTCAGTGATTCATGCCATGGAAGAGGTGGTGGGCCATGAACCCGTGCTGGCCCAGGACATGCGCCTGATGGGTGGGCTGAGAAAAAAAATGCCGGTCACGTCGATCACCTTTCTGATCGGGTGCGTTGCGATCAGCGGCATCCCTCCCCTGGCTGGTTTCTGGAGCAAGGACGAAATTCTCGGGCAGGCCTTCAACAGCTATCCCCTGCTCTGGCTGGTGGGCTTTCTCACCGCTGGCATGACTGCCTTCTACATGTTCCGCCTCTATTTCCTCACCTTTGAAGGCGAGTTCCGTGGCAATGAC
>CAZJLQ010000145.1:0-4547 GCA_964546675.1 uncultured Synechococcus sp. | reverse complement strand
CGGATGCGGACTTCTCTTGCCAATATCCTATTGGCTCGAACTTCCTCGATGGATCGCGTTAACAGCAGCTCTTCTGGCCATGAGCTTGGTGCTATTGAACCACCAGAGGAAATGGATTGGACTGATTGAAGATGTAGATCGAAAAACTTACGGAACAATTTTTTATTGCGCTTCGATCAGTGCTTTGATTTTCATTTTCTGGGATCAAGATCCTGTCGCAATGATTGCTGGCTCCCTGGTGATGGCCATATCAGACGGTTTGGCTGGCTTGATCGGAAGGGGAGTCCAATCACCAACATGGAGGTTGCATGCGCAGACAAAGTCACTCGCTGGTACAACAACAATGTTCTTGAGTACATTTCTTGTCCTGACATCTGTTTCCTACGTCACGGGAGGTGAACTTCCAATTGCGTTCGCATTATTGATCAGCCTTGTCACCACCTTTCTTGAACAATGGAGTATTTACGGGGTCGATAATCTAACGGTCCCAATCTTAACAGCTTTAATGTTCAGCTTTGCAATAAACAATGATCAACCACTCGCCTTCTTTTCAAACACTGTTCCTCTGAAAATATTGCTGTAGCGTTCAATAATATCAGGCTGTTCTTGGAGGAGATTCTCCAAAGCTCTAAACTTTTTACGAACGGATTCACGGCCGATGTCTAACTGTTTCTCAAGATTACATTCATCAAGGAACTGCTCAAAACCTCTTTGGTAGTTCCGACTCTTCTCTGGAGAGATTTGATAATGAAAAGCTGTTCCAATTGTTTGACGCGAGCCAAGCCGGGGAACATAACCAAATCGATTGTCTTTGATTGGTGCGTCGTTCGAACGATGCTTGCGCCCTCGCATCAAACTAGCGCAATATTCAAGATGGCTTCGATAAATTCGATGGAACACGAACCAAGGCTCAATCGTTGAAGCACAACGTTGAACATCATGGTCAGCCAGACGCTTGCCAAGGGCTGAGTATTGAATTGTCGATCCATCACTTAGCACTGATTTAATTTTATGAGGCTTACGCTTGATTCCAGTGAAATTATGAACCATCGGACTGCCAAGATTAGATCCTAAACGCCCTACAGACTTAACGACCGACATCTTCTGAAGCTCCAAAGAGTCAACAAAAAAACGGGAGAATGGCTCACCTTCTCCTGGTGAATCTGAATACCAGAGGTTAGAAAGAACGTCAAACTCCCCTGCAGACCTAAACATTCTTTTGACATTCTGATCAAAAGATTCAGACAAAAGATATTCATCAATATCCAAAAATGCTAGATGAGAAAAATTTCTCGTTGCCTGTTCGCTCCTCCATGCCAACCGATAAATAACATGCTGGAAAGAGCGCTTTGCCCGATTACTGATTCCGACTAAGGAGTCTGCATTATAAAAATTGACGTTACTGTGGCGAGCGCAAATGCGACGCATCACTTTAAAACTATTATCGGTAATACCATTCAAATAAACATCAATCTCATCGAACCCAATCCTTAAATGGTGGTAAATCCATTCCGGCAAATAGGCGGCTTCATCCTTAGCAATGGCAATTAATTTAAGGGAAGCCATGCAAAAATACTTGATCGATGAAATCTATCACATTTACCCAGGGATCCCCTCTTTCGCTATCAGAGAAAAAAGGAGATGATTTAGATCAAAACGCGTTCACAATCTCGATCCATGCAATTTTTTTACGGGCGCTGACTCATCAGCATGAACGGAAACCTTGACAAGCAAACTCACACCACAATCATTAGTGCCTCGCATCAATCAGTGTCTCAAACACATTTGCTTGCCAAGCATTTAACCCTTGTGCATCAATCGAAAAGAATCTGCTCCCGCAATGTGAATTAAATCAGAGGAGGAGTTCCGAACAAACACCAACCCCATGAATCAGACAAGCAAAGTTGCAGCCCATCATCAAATTCAAACAGCCACGGCCTTACGCCCAGCAACAGCCTTAGCCAAATCGCTTAAGAGTTCAGCCGTGGTTTCGATGCTGATGCAGGCATCAGTGACGCTCTGGCCATAGGTGAGTTGAGACAAATCCGGATTGAGTTTCTGATTACCTTCCACCAAATGACTTTCAATCATCACTCCCATCATGTAAGCGGAACCTGCACGCAGTTGATCTGCGACAGCTTTCAGCACATCGGACTGGCGACGAAAATCCTTGTTGGAATTGGCATGGCTGCAATCAACCATCAGGCGGTCCTTCAGGCCGGCTTGACTGAGTTCAGCCGCTGCAGCCTGAACCGCTTCCAGGTGATAGTTGGAGCCTCTGTTGCCACCGCGCAGAACAAGATGGCCATGGGGGTTGCCAGTGGTGCTCACGATTGAGGCGTGACCCTCACGATTGATACCCAGGAAATGATGCGGCTTCGACGCCGCCTGCATCGCGTTGATGGCGATGGTGGCGCTTCCGTCTGTGCTGTTTTTGTAACCGATCGGCATCGACAACCCGGAGGCCATTTCACGGTGGGTTTGACTCTCGGTGGTGCGAGCACCGATCGCCGTCCAGCTGATCAGATCCGCGATGTACTGCGGGACGACGGGATCGAGAAGTTCGGTTGCGGCAGGCATCCCTTCACGGGCCAGATCAAGCAGGAGTTTGCGAGCCCTGCGTAGGCCGGTGTTGATGTCGTAGGTGCCATCAAGGTGAGGGTCATTGATCAAGCCTTTCCATCCGACGGTGGTCCGAGGCTTCTCGAAGTAAACCCTCATCACCACTTCAAGCTCATCGCGGTAGGCCTCCCGTAAAGGCGCCAGCTGCCGGGCGTAATCCCTTGCCGCCTCCACGTCATGCACGGAGCAAGGGCCGACGATGACCAGCAATCGCTGATCCTCCCCACGAAGAATCGCTTGGATGCGTTGCCTTGCACTGGCAACGGTGCGCATCGCAGCAGCATCGATCGGCAATTCGCCGTGAAGAACAGCTGGCGCAATCAGAGGACGGGTCTCCACCACATGCAGATCAGACGTGGTGGCCATGTCCACACCAAACAGATCTGTCAAGGCTACGCACCTCTGAACAAAAGGTCAGGACCTCCTCCGTGAAGAATGGTCATCTGCCCTCCTGCACTCCTTCGCAATGCTGAGCGCCTACCGCGAGCTGGCCGCCGATCGGGAAGCCCAGGGCATTCCCCCACTGCCACTCAATCCTGAGCAAACCAAAAGCCTGACGGACTTGCTCCAAAACCCTCCTGCAGGTGAAGAGGAGGTGCTCCTGAACCTTCTGAGCGAAAGGATTCCGCCTGGCGTGGACGAAGCGGCCTACGTCAAAGCAACGTGGCTCAGCGCCGTCGCTCAAGGTGAGGTGAGCAGTCCCCTCGTGACGCCTCTGGAGGCTGTCCGACTGCTTGGCACGATGGTGGGTGGATACAACGTGGCTGCCCTGATCGAGCTGCTGCAGAGCGGAGATGAGCAGCTAGCAGGCTGCGCTGCAGATGCACTGAGCAAAACCCTGTTGGTGTACGACGCCTTCAACGAAGTGATGGACCTGGCAGCGAGCAACCGCTTTGCCAAGCAGGTCGTGGACAGCTGGGCTGCGGCCGAATGGTTCACCTGCCGCCCAGAACTCGCCTCAGAGATCACCGTGACGGTGTTCAAGGTGGATGGTGAAACCAATACCGATGACCTTTCCCCAGCAACCCACGCCACCACCCGACCGGACATTCCTCTCCACGCACTGGCGATGCTGGAGACCCGCGACCCGGAAGGCCTGACCACCATCACGGCTCTCAAACAAAAGGGTTACCCCGTCGCTTACGTGGGAGATGTGGTGGGCACCGGCAGCTCCCGAAAGAGCGCCATCAATTCCGTGCTGTGGCACACCGGCGATGACATCCCTTGCGTACCCAACAAGCGGGCGGGCGGCGTGATTCTCGGCGGCAAGATCGCCCCGATCTTTTTCAACACCGCTGAAGATTCCGGCGCCTTGCCAATCGAATGCGACGTCACAGAACTGAAGACTGGAGATGTCATCACCATTCGCCCCCACGCCGGCACCATCGAACGGGACGGCACCGTGGTGAGCCGATTCGAGCTCAAGCCCACCACGATCAGCGATGAGGTGCGCGCCGGCGGACGCATCCCCCTGATGATCGGGAGGGCGCTGACGGACAAAGTGCGCGCCAAACTTGGCCTTGATCCGACGGATCTGTTCATCCGTCCCAGCGCACCGGCAGATACCGGCAAGGGTTTCACCCTGGCCCAAAAAATGGTGGGCAAAGCCTGCGGACTGGTGGGGGTGCGCCCCGGCACCAGCTGCGAACCGCTGATGACCACCGTCGGCTCCCAGGACACCACCGGCCCGATGACCAGGGATGAGATGAAAGAGCTCGCCTGTCTGGGCTTCTCCTCCGACCTGGTGATGCAGAGCTTCTGTCACACCGCCGCTTACCCGAAACCAGTGGACCTTCAGACCCAGAAGGATCTGCCGGACTTCTTTGCTCAACGAGGGGGTGTCGCTTTACGCCCCGGTGACGGCATCATCCACAGCTGGCTGAACCGCATGCTGCTGCCCGACACCGTGGGCACCGGCGGCGACT
>CAZJLQ010000144.1:0-4554 GCA_964546675.1 uncultured Synechococcus sp. | reverse complement strand
CTGAGTTGATACGCGGCATAGGATTGGCGTGGGAAGTTGTTCAGCTGACTCCTGGGCTTCTGCAGGGCAGGTTTTCTTTGAAAAAGAGAAAAAGGATTACGATTATGTCTCTTGAATGTGATCGTTCTTTGTTTTTTTGCGGGGAGAGAAATTCAAGTTATGTCGGGGTTTGTTTTGACTCTTCTAAATCTAGTGGAGATCATATGGTGCGAGGGCAGCCGATCGCGCCACATTCGATTTATGGATTTAATGAGAATGTTAAGGACGTTTTCTTCAGGACAGATGCTGGCTGCAAAATCAATTTTGTATTGTTTGATAGGTCAAGAGTCTTGTCCCTGTCCGCTCTAGAGGGCGGGCATCATCTCAATGAGGCTCTGAATACAAGTGATTCCGCACGGCTTGATCCGACTCTGTTTAAGACCCTTCAGCGCCAAGTGAGGCTTGTTGCATCGGATAATTTGACGCAGTCAGCTGATTTGAATTGTGAGCTTCTTGAAGCGGGTTTGCTTGAGTTTTTTGCGCCAGCATGTCAAACAAGTTTGAATTCATTGGCCTCTTACAATTTTCGAACCGGTTTAATGAAAGACCTGATTCGGTGGGGTCTGCAAAACCCACATGATGCCATCACATTGGATCGCCTCTCCTCCCTTCTTTTTGCTTCGCGCACCACGATCAGCCACAGCTGCAGAGAGATTTTTGGATTGGGTCCAATGGCGCTGTTGAAACAAATCCGTTTGCAGCAGGTCCAATGTGCTCTGTCGAATCCTGAACTTCAGGACCGCATTGGATTGAATAAAGTTCAGAGCATCGCCAATCATTACGGATTCCAAAGTCGCAATCACTTTGCTCGCGATTACAGAACGAGTTTCGGGGAGTCTCCTAGGGAAACAATGTCACGCTTCACACGTTGAAGTCGGCTTGCTGTCATTCTCCATTTTGATAATCAATGGCCATAGAACATTGAAGCCCTGGTTCAGTGTGGGCCTTAATTCTTGAGTGATCCACTGACGTCAGTTGTGCTCTTTAGGACCGAATCATCGGTTTCGATCGCCATCGTGATGTGTTTCTGCAGCGGCGTTCCATGGATTGAATCTCAGGTCTGACGAGCCAACTGCGTAAGCTCACTGGTTGCACCGCTCATCGCGCACGACCTGGATGGCCCAGCTCTTCTACGATTCCGACGCTGATCTCGGTCTTCTCAATGGAAAGACCGTCGCAATCATCGGCTACGGCTCCCAGGGCCATGCTCATGCCCTGAACCTGAAGGACAGCGGAGTCGATGTGGTTGTTGGGCTCTATGAGGGGAGTCGTTCCGCAGACAAGGCAAAGGCGGACGGTCTTGAGGTGCTCAGTGTTGCTGAAGCCTCGGCAAAGGCGGACTGGATCATGGTCTTGCTACCTGATGAATTCCAGAAAGATGTCTATGCCAAGGAGATCGCTCCACACCTGAGTGCTGGAAAGGTGTTGAGCTTCGCCCACGGATTCAATATCCGCTTTCAGCTCATCAAGCCTCCCGCCGATGTGGATGTTGTGATGATCGCCCCGAAAGGCCCCGGTCACACGGTGCGTTGGGAATACCAAAATGGGCAGGGGGTTCCTGCTCTCTTCGCCATTGAGCAGGACGCCTCAGGACATGCCCGTGGCTTGGCGATGGCCTATGCGAAAGGGATCGGCGGGACCCGTGCAGGCATCCTCGAAACCAATTTCAAGGAGGAAACGGAAACAGATCTGTTCGGGGAGCAGGCGGTTCTCTGCGGTGGATTGTCTGAACTTGTGAAAGCAGGCTTCGAGACCCTGGTCGAAGCTGGATATCAGCCTGAACTGGCTTACTTCGAGTGCCTCCACGAAGTGAAATTGATCGTGGATCTCATGGTGAAAGGTGGTCTCACGGCCATGCGAGATTCCATTTCAAACACTGCCGAATATGGGGATTACGTCAGTGGTCCACGTTTGATCACTGCCGATACCAAGGCAGAGATGAAGCGTGTCCTTGCCGATATCCAGGATGGAACCTTTGCCAAGAATTTCGTGGCTGAATGCGAAGCCGGCAAGCCTGAAATGAAAAAGATCCGCGATCGCGACGCCGAACATCCGATCGAGAACGTCGGCAAAGGGCTGCGTTCCATGTTCAGTTGGTTGAAGTCCTCCTGAGTTCAACGCCGAGATGCCGTCCTGGTTGAATCAACTTCGCTGGGGCGGTGCTCAAGCAGGGACCAGCCTCGCGCTGGCCTCCAGTGCCTGGCTGCTCAGTGGGATGACGACTTCACCACTGATCAACAGCCTGCTTCCGGCACTCACCACGCTTCCTGCGCTCCTCCCCCTTCGGCGCCGCTCCACGGGCTTTGGTCTCCAATTGGCCAGTGCTCTCTTGATGATTGCTCTCTGCGTGGCGGCCATCGCTGGATTCAGCACGCGGCAGGCCTGGGGAATGGCCACATTGCTATTGGCTGCCTTGTTGATGGCCCTTGGCCAGGATCTGAGTCAGCTGCCGTTGCAGCGACATGTCCTCAGCTCTGGAGGTCTTGCGTTTCGGCAGTTGAGGCGTGGCAGTGAACTTGGCGTGGTGGCCGGGTCGTTATTGACCGGCTTGATTGTTCCTGGAGTGCATCAGTTCCTGCCTGCCCTGCTGCTGCTCCTGCCATTGCTGCCCACAGCGCTTCAAGCCGCCGCCCAGCAGAGAGACAACCTGGCCTCCTCTGTCCCACCGTTCGATAGTTCTGCAGCACTGCAAGGCCTGTTGTTCGGAAGTTTCTTTGCTCTTTTGCCGCTCTGGATCCGGAGCATTGCAGCGGGCAACTGTTTCAACTTCGGCATCGTGCTCACCGGGTACGGAATAGGACGCAGCTTGATGGCGCGCAATGTTCGCTTACCAGGAGGTGTGACCTACCTGTTGATCGCTGCCCTGTTGATGGTCTGTCATGCCACGCCGGGTTGGTTGGCAACCTCCCTGTTCATCCCTGTGGGCTGGTTGGCTGCTGGCTGCGATCTCCAACAGGTCGAGCGAATTGCCAACGATGATCCGGCTGCCGGATGGCAGATCTTGCAACGGTCCGGGGCGATCGGCGGCCTGGTTGGCATCTTGTTGATGGGAGGCTTCGCTCAGCTTGTGGGGCTTGCCTTTGCACTGCCCCTCCAGCTCGGCCTGTTTTGTCTGGCTCCGCTGGTGCTCCGATCTCGCCTGCAACGCAGGTGATGGCTTGCGAAACCGCATTGTTCGCGGTGATTTTTGCCGCTGTTGTTGATCAGTGCATTGGCGATCCACTCTGGTGCCTTCACCCTGTTGTGGTGATGGGGTGGGTTATCTCGCGGTTGCGCTCCGTTGCAGAAGCCTTCGCGCAAAACAAGCCGAGGCGCCTGCGTTTCGCAGGTGCTGTGATCACCTTGCTGCTGGTCGGATCCAGTTGTGGATTGGGATGGTGCATCGAACGCCTGGTGATGTTCAGGGAGCCACCGCTGTTCTGGACTGGTTTCACACTGTTGGTTGTCGGCCTGGCGAGTTGCCTTGCTGCCCGCAGCCTGCGTGAAAGTGTCATGGCTGTGCTGGCGGCGCTGCCTTCAACCCAGGACGACGCTGCTCTGTCCAGGGCTCGCAACCAGCTCAGCTGGATCGTTGGCAGGGATGTGACGCGATTGGACAGACAACAAATTCTCAGGGCCGCAGCGGAAAGTGCCTCGGAAAACGCGGTTGATGGGCTGTTTGCCCCTCTGTTCTGGATGATGGTTGGAAGCGTGCTTTGGCAATGGTCCGACCTCTGGCCAGGCCCTCTGGCGTTGGCCTGGGGTTTCAAAGCTGCCAGCACGCTCGATTCAATGTTGGGTTACCGGCGAGACCAATTGCAATGGCTGGGAACAGCCGGGGCGCGCCTGGATGACCTGCTCACCTGGTTGCCCTGTCGGCTCGTGATGGTGTCGCTGCCACTGATCAGTCGTCCGATTTGGAGGATGCCGGCACTTGTTGCCGCTGCAGAGCGGGATGGAGCAGCGGATCCCTCACCCAATGCAGGACGATCCGAGGCGATTTATGCCCACTGTGCGGGTGTTTCTCTTGGAGGACTGAATCGGTATTCCGACCGTTGGGTTGCAAAACCACAACTCGCTTCACACCATCCGGCCGCTACAGCCGAATCGGTGCGCCTGATCTTGAATTTGACCAGTCGCCTTGAGCTGTTCTGGTTGATGATGGGTGCGTTAATCATGAAATGGTTTCCATGTTGAAAACCGGTCTGATTCTGATTGCATGTCTTCTCTCCACTCCCATTGGTGCAGAGGCCAAAACAACACGATCATTCAGTGGTTCGAATCCCGGTGAAGTGGAAAAAAACGCACGCAAAGCTGGTTTCAGTTATCCCGATGGTGAAATGCAGTGCTCAGCGCGATGCACGCAGCGTTGGGCAAAAGAATAAGTTGGGCTAAAGAGTAGAAAGGGTCTTATTGCAAGATCAAGATGGGTCGAGGTGCCCCTAATACGCCCCGCGATCCATCGGAAGAAGTAGCACTCCGAATGTTCGGAGAATGATGGCAAGGTCGAGAGGGAACGAACGGCCACGGGCGTAG
>CAZJLQ010000143.1:0-4586 GCA_964546675.1 uncultured Synechococcus sp. | reverse complement strand
TCATGAATTCATATCCAAGCGAAGACCATTCAGAGGAACAAACGACCAAATCGATCAAGCAAATCACAACCCTGATTCACAAATGGCCTTGCAGCCACTGCTCGCCATCAGCTGTGTTTGCATCCAATACGCTGACATCCAAAGCATTTACATCCAAGCGGACTTGACTAACCTGATCAGGAGAGGGCGCGCTGAATGTTCGCCGCCGCGCAGCGCCCATGGACAGCTTCAATCTCTTTGAACGGGGCACACCGGAACTGATCCAACAAGTTCGTGAACTTGGCGACGAATCCAATGAGAACATCGGAACGCTTCTGCTTCGAGAAGGCATAAGCAGCGATCATCTGTTCATTGTCATGAATGGAGCGCTCGGCGTTACCACACAAACTGCTCAAGACGCAAAAGAGCAGCTCTCCACCCTTGGCCAAGGGTCCCTTGTTGGAGAAATGAGCTGGCTGGAGAAACGGCCGCCGGTTGCCAGCGTTGAAGTGCATGCCCCATCAACTCTGCTGTCAATTCCCCATGCAAATCTCGAGAAACTGCTGGAACAAGATTGCAATTTTGCAACACAATTTTATCGGCTAATTGCAGAAAAACTAGCTCTTCAAATCAAGGAGCAAAACACCTGGGTTCATCGCTTTAGCCAGCAGGCTGAAACATCCGAACCGCTCCGAAAAGTACTGATCTTGTTCGCTGGTCTTGACGAGCGAGATGTCCATCGTCTCGCTGGCCTCGGGCAGCGCCGAATGCTATCCAGAGGGGACATCCTGCTCAGGGAAAACGATCCCGTTACAGCGCTCTACATCATCCTGAGCGGTGAGGTTGACGTCACAGTCTCCATTGACGGAAACGACCTTGTGATTGGGAGCTCCAGACGCGGGGAAGTTCTCGGTGAAATGACATTTCTACTGCCGGAACAGAACCTTGCGTCGGCAACGATTCAGTCCCGATCAGGATTGGATCTTCTTGAAATCGATGCCTCCCGTTTCATGCAGGAGCTCAGATCTGATCACAAATTTGCATCGCGTTTTTACCGCAGCCTTGCCTGCATGCTTTCGCAGCGCAGTCGGGATCAATTGCTGAGCCGGCAGCTGGCAGAACGCAGTCGGCTTGCTGAGCGCGAAGTGGATCAACTCAACCTTGATCAACTCGAAGGGGCGACCCGTGCCGCACGCCATTTCGACTGGCTCTGCCGGCAGGTGAGGAGCGTCCAGGAGTTTTCCCAATGAAGCTGCCGGCAGGCACCAACCTGCTCTGGCCTGAACAGAGTTTCCGCATCAGCGAGGGGGAGGTGCTGCTGCTTGCTCGGGGCGAACACGATTTCGCTCTTTTTCGCCTGGAGCGATCGATCATTTTCCCGGCGCTGCCGAGCACAAGCGATGGCGGAGTTCAACTGCTGCTGAGCGCAATCGGACCTTGCCGCATCGATCTGCTCGCGGATCAAGACGATCAAGACGGCCGACGCTGGCTCAATCAACGCATCTCCAGAGAGCCTCGCAATCGTTCTGCTTCAGTGCCTTCAAGTGCGGAGGTGCACAGGCGACTGATCCACTTGCACCATCAGGCCCAACACCGGTTGGGCGACCAGCTGAACGCACATCAACCACTGGATGCCAGCAGTGAGGCACGGTTGTTCCGCGCCATGGAATCCGGAGAGGAAGAAACCAACGCGCCATTGGATCACGACAGGATGCTGGTCCGTGATCTCAGTGGAGAAGACCCTCTGATTCGCTGTTTGGTGCTGTTGTGCCCCAATCAGGCTCCGCCTCGTCCACCCCGTCGTCCGGATGCCAACCCTCGCCGGCGACTGCAGCAACTGCTTGAACGCACCGATCTCTTCGGCCGTGATGTGTTGATGGATATTGAGTCCCTGCAGCGGGACTGCGGTGACCTGATCGGCTTTCTGCAGGATGAGCACGATTCACCGATCGTGATGCAGTCCACCGATCGGGGCTACATCGTCTGGGCCCCGACGCGGATGGGGCAAAGCGTGCCGCTACAGCAATGTCTAGAGCTGCTCGATGAACTCAATCCGCGCATGGTGGCGCTGAGCCCGGCCTTCCAGGAGAAGGATCTCAGCACCATCGGATTGCTCCGTTTCGCCTACGGAACACCAAAGAACACCTCCGCCTTTGTGATCGGGGGACTGCTGCTTGGGTTGGTGCTGGGATTTCTGCTGTCCATCGGCAGAGATGTCGGTGCCGCCCGGTGGATTTTCGGACTGGGCATCACCGGCGTGCTTGCGGGAACCAGCCTTGGATTCCTCAGTGGAGGGTTCCGGCTCGGGGTGGGCGTGATGCTCCTTTCAACGCTGCTGTCGCTGCTCACACCCACCTTCAACACGGTGATCACCAACCAGGCGTTGCCAGACCGCGACCTGAACCTGTTGATCCAAATCAGTGTGGTGCTGGTGGCGGCCGGCATCACCCGGGTGTGCATGGAATGGGTGCAAAGTCGAGCTGTGCAGCTGAGCCAGCAACGCGGTGCCGTGCGCTCGCAATTGGCTTCGATGCATCGGCTGCTCCGGTTGCCAACCGAGTTTTTTCGCTTGCGCAGCATCGGCGATCTACAGCTTCGTTTCGCAGCGATCGAAGAACTGCGTGGTGAGATCCAGGCGCTATTGGAAGGAGGGTTATTGCGGCTGGTACTCACCAGCCTTTACATCCTTTTCATGCTGCGCATCAGCGTCAAACTCACGGCTTTGGCCCTTGTTGTGGCCGGACTGATTCTGATCCCCACGGCCCTGATTGGACTGCAATCGCGACCCCTTCAACGCCGACAGGAAGAAGCCGAGGCGGACGCACAAAGTCGCAACCTTGAATTGATCGGATCGGTATCGAAATTGCGCTTGGCTGGAGCAGAAGTTGCAGCAGCGCGTTGGTGGGGCGAAAAGTTCCAACGCATCGTTTCACTAGAGAATGCTCTTGATCTCAAAGAAGCGAATGCATCACTTCTCCAAAGTGTGATGCCCAATCTTGGCAATCTTCTCGTCTACATCGTTATCACAAGATTGATCGCTGAAGCGGCCAACACACCGGCGCTGAATGCACCGAATATCGGACAACTTCTCGGCTTTTTCTCGGCCTTCGGCACGTTTATCGGCGCAACCGCTGGCTTCGCCGGTTTGCTGATCGGCGCCTTTGACATGCCGGTGATCTATGAACGGGCCCGACCAATTCTGGATGCCACTCCTGAAACACAAGATGCGCTCGAGGAAGCGAATCGATTGGAGGGAATGATTCATTTGGACCGCGTCAGTTACCGCTATGCACCGGAGCTACCCCTTGTTCTAGACAATGTAAGTTTTCAAGCTGAAGCAAAGCGCTTCTTCGCCATCGTTGGGCCCTCCGGGTCGGGTAAATCAACAATCGTCCGCCTGCTGCTTGGCTTTTCCACACCTGAAAACGGTGAAATCCGATTTGATGGTCAACCCTTAAATGGGCTTCGCCTCGATAGTGTTCGTCGACAGATTGGCACCGTTCTTCAACACAACACCCTGTTCAGTGGCTCATTGATTGAAGCCATTGCTGGCGGCAGTGTGATCGACGAGGAGATGGCCTGGCATGCAGCGGAACTCGCCGGACTGGCAGATGAAATTCGTGCCATGCCGATGGGACTTCAAACCGTTGTGACGGAAGGGGGAGGAACCCTCTCCGGAGGGCAGCGTCAGCGGGTGGCCATTGCCAGGGCGCTGGTGCGGCAGCCGCGCATCCTGATTTTCGATGAAGCCACCAGTGCTCTTGACAATCGCAGCCAGGCCATCGTGACGCGAAGCCTGGACGAGTTATCCATCACCCGGATTGTGATCGCCCATCGTCTGAGCACGATTCAGAATGCAGATCAGATTCTTGTTCTCTCAGATGGGCAGGTGAAAGAACAAGGAAGCTGCGACAGCCTGATGAATGGCCGTGGCTTGTTTTACCGCATGATGGAACGGCAGATCAGATGAGCATTTTTCGTCAATCAGCACTCGATGCGCTGAGCAGTCCTGAAAAGCTTGACCAGCCATTGCAGTTACTCAGGCCCAGTCAGTGGCTGTTGTTGCTCTCCATCGGTGGGTTTTGCAGCACCATTTTGATCTGGTCCATTTACGGACGATTACCGGTGCGAATTGACGGGCGAGGGGTATTGATTCGCAAGAACAGCCTGAGTCGGATTCAAAGCGAAATCAGCGGTCAAGTGCAAACACTTTCTGTGAAAGTCGGAGATTGTGTGGATGCCGGTCAGCAGATGGCCCGGGTGGACCCTGTGCGGGAGGAAACGGAACAGGAACAGGTGAAGATTCGCCTCCAACAGTTGATCAGCCAAGACCGACAAGAGGACGAACTGGGCAGGGTGAGAGTTGATCAATTGCAGAACGAAATCGATCGCGTTAGTGGCTTGGCATCGATCGGTGCCATGTCCATCGATGAGATCAACAGGCGCCGAAAGGAGCTCAGCAGCCTGCAGGACAACATCACCTCCCGGAACAGTCAACGGGAGCGTGAAATCACGATGTTGCAGACACGAATCCGGTCCCTGGAACAGGAGATGACGCGGACTGCCACGATCCGCGCTCCTCAACAAGGATGTGTGATTGATCGAAG
>CAZJLQ010000142.1:0-4629 GCA_964546675.1 uncultured Synechococcus sp. | reverse complement strand
CGGTAGAAGCCCTGAACTGGTTCGAGGCGCTTCCAACGATCCGTCCCAGTGGCGCACTGCTCGGCGTGATCGCTGCAGAGAGAGCCGGTCATCTTGGTCTCCCCGTCGACCTGAAGGTGATGGCGGGAACGACGGATTCCAACGCCTCCGTGCTCGCTGCCAACCCGGGCCCAGGGGACGGCATCACCGTGCTGGGCACAACCCTGGTGATGAAGCGGTTCACCGATGTTCCAATCAGCGCAACAGGCATCACACGGCACAAGGTGGGGGGACGCTGGCTCTGCGGTGGAGCCTCCAATGCGGGAGCAGGGGTGCTGCGCCGGTTCTTCACGGATGAGGAACTGAAGGAGCTGAGTCGGCAGATCGATCCAGACACAAGCAGTGGCTTGGTGTTAGTGCCCCTCAACAGCATCGGCGAGCGCTTTCCCGTGGATGATCCCAATCTGCAGCCGGTGCTGGAACCTCGGCCGGTCAGCGATGCGCTCTATCTGCACGCCCTGCTGGAAGGCCTGACGGAGATCGAAGCCCGTGGCTGGGAACGACTAAGAGACCTTGGAGCGCCCCCCCCACGCCGAGTCATCAGCCTGGGAGGCGGAGCCCGCAACCCACAGTGGCGACGGATGCGGGCGCGAAGGCTTGGGTGCCCGGTCGTGAGCTGCAGCACGCCTCCAGCCGCAGGGGTAGCGCAACTGGCTCGCCAGGGGCTGGAGGCGCAGCAATCAATTCATTAAGAATGCTTGCGAAGTTGATGACAAGCCCGCAAAAACCCTTCAAAAAATATGTTCAATTTTTGCTTCAATGCACTCAAAAATTTTGTTGCAAGGCCGACAACAACAGCGGGGAAATAAAAACATCCATTTAGTCTCAGCGTCCAGAATCCTTTCCTGGATCAGAAATGGTCGTTATCAAGCCGACGCGTGATTTCACAAGTCTGAATCGTCTGTCCTACAGCGCATCCAATGGCCCTTCCAGCCGTGGCGCGGCTCTGACCATTCATCAGTACAAGGAAAACCTGTGCTCTGACATGGGAATTGGTATCGGCCCGCGGCTGCACAGCGAATGTCCATTCGCTGTCACGGCTGAAGAGTATGCCGCCACCGGCAGCGATGCTCTCGAAACAACAATCGCCGCGGCCTACAAGCAGGTTTTCGGCAACCTGGGCCCGACCGACAGCCAACGCTGCACAGAGTTGGAATCGAAGCTCAGCAACGGTGAAATCTCCGTTCGAGATTTTGTGGCCGGATTGGCAAAATCAGATCTTTATAAAGCGAACTACTTTTCCAAGGTGTCTCCGATCCGAGGGATCGAACTCAACCTGAAGCATCTGCTCGGACGTCCTCCGATCAACCAAGCTGAGGTGAGCAAGTACATCGCTTTGATCGCCGAGCAAGGGTTCGACGCCATGGTTGACAGTGTCACCAGCTCAGGTGAATACCTTGAAGTGTTCGGCACCGACACAGTTCCTTACCTGCGCGCCTGGACATCAGCGGCGGGGGCTTACTGCTCGACCTTCGTTAACCTCGGCCGTGTCACGCCGGCCAACGCGGCTTCCGACACCACCATTGAAGGCAGAAGCCAGTTGGTGATGGAATTCAGCAATGCACGAAAAATCAGTGCGGCCGCGGGATTCGATGTCTCTGGCTTCAAGTACTCCAGTGCAGTCAAGGACCCCAACTCGGGCGCATTCCAAAGGATGTTCCAACCCAAGACCGCCAAAACCTGGGCCTGACCGTTCGTGCCCGCGACAGCTGGCTCCTCTTTTCTGGAGCCGGCGATTACCATCTCAAAAAGCATCACGACATTGCTTGTCGGATGCTTTTTTTTTGCCCACCCACTTGCCGCCGCCCAGTGATGCCCACAAAGCCACAAGAGGTGCTCTCACTTCTTCTGTTCGTGGCCCTCTCCTGCTACGTGGCGTTCAGCGCGGTGAGGCTTGGAACCCTGCTTTGGCAACGTTTCGGCTGAGCCAAAGCCACCTCCCTCGAGATCCCTTTACCACCATCAACACCATGGCGGCAGACCCTCTCACTCCAGACGTGAGCGCTCGAATCTGCGCCCACATGAATGACGACCACGCTGATGCGGTTCTTGCTTATGCCAGCCACTACGGAGGGGTCGCCACCCCGGCTGCAGCTCGCATGCTTGCCGTGACAGCCGAGGCGATGGAACTGGAGGTGGATGGCCAATCCATTCAGATCCCTTTTGACCATGCGCTGACGGACAGCGAAGATGCCCACAAAACACTCGTGGCCATGCTCCGAGCGATGCCCCGGAACCCATCCTGAGGGGAATGCTCAGGGCAGCTGTTTGAACAACGGGGCGGGGTGCTGGATTGTTTGATCAACGCTGGACGGCTCCTTCTGATCGAACCGAGCTGCCCACTTTGCCGAAAACCGAATGATGCGGAGTGGGGAGAACTGCCTTGTCTCTCTTGCAGAACAAGGCTCAATCTGCCGGTCCATGGCATGCGTGGAGACCATCCTCTCCCCTGGAAAGCCCTTGGCCTTTACAGCAATGAGTTCCGATCGCTTCTTCTCAACCTGCGGAGTCGCCCCGATCGAAGGAGCGAGCGGAGCCTGATCCAATTGCTGGGCGAAATCATGCCCGAGCGAGAACGCATCGAACTGATCCCCATACCGAGCTGGAAACAGCGTTACGCCAATCCTTGGCCGCAGCGGATCTGTTCCAGTCTCCAACTCCAAAAACCAGCCCGACCCTTGCTGCGCCGTTGCCGTGCATCTGCGGGACAACACCATTTGAGCCGTAATCAACGGCTCAGGAATTTGAATGGAACCTTTCATGCGGAGCCTGCCGACGCGAAAAGCAGTCCATCGCCCCTGCTGTGGTTGGTGGACGACATCCTCACAACGGGCGCAACAGCCCTCGCCGCCAGGGCAGCTCTCACAGAGGCAGGGCATCGGGTTGCTGGACTGATCTGCCTAGCTCGCACCCCCACCACAGGCGGTGATTTAAGATTCAGACGTCGCTGAGGCGGCACGCCGGGATAGCTCAGTTGGTAGAGCAGGCGACTGAAAATCGCCGTGTCCCCAGTTCAAATCTGGGTCCTGGCATCTCTTTGATGTCTGTTTTTCTGTGTCTTTCGTCTCTCCGGATGCAGAGACCGACCGCGTTTTCAACAACGCGGACAGCTTCGCAATGGTGTTTGACCGAACTTGGAAACAGCTGCGAGCTGGAGGAGCGTCCCACGCCAACCGAGATGAGCATCTGGAAGCCGTTCTTGCTGAACTCTCTGACCACCCCTTCCTGATCAGCTCGCCGGACATGGCCAAGCAGGTTGCGACGTTCAGGATTCGCCTTCTTGAGCTGGACTGAACAGCCGGCCAACGGCTTCAGCTGATCCACAAAAGCGAGCTGACGCCGTGAACGATTCAACGTTCCTGGCCCTACTCAAGCATCAAGTTGCTCTCGGAGTGATCGATCGCCATCCCCTGGATCAAATATCGATTGGTGCGCTGCTCCAATTGACCCAAACGTTCTTCTAAGACGGATAAACGTTCAGCAATGATGCCCGCCAGTTCACAGCAACTGATTACACAAGCATAAGCCGGTTCGATGGTGACGGACCGCGAGGACATTGTGTTCAACGATCTCACCTCAAAAGAATATCTGAACCGACACTATCTGTCTTACGGGGGTTTTCAATAGCGAAGTGATTGCAGTCCTATCGCCCTAGAGGCCAGCACCGACATCCCCTGTCCCAGCCGAACAAAGGTTGAGAGCGAAAGACAACCCTTCCCCATGACGCGGCACAGAATCGAATTCTCGACACCACACTGATCTAAACTGATCAAGCAAAGCTCAAACCTCCTCAATGCCGGGCTTCGGAAAGTGGATAAAAATAATCCTGGCAGTTGTTGCCTTTGTGCTTATCTGCTTCTTCTTGCATAAATACATACAGCCGTTGCAGGACGTCGTCAAACAGATGGGATACTGGGCTCCGCTTGGGCTCTTTTTACTCCGCGGGATCAGCATTATTCTGCCAGCATTACCAAGTTCGATTTATTCGCTTCTCGCAGGATCTCTGCTGGGCTTTAAAACCGGATATCTCACAATCGTGGTGTCCGATCTTGTGTTCTGCAGCACAGCCTTTGTGATTGCAAGGCAGTGGGGGCGCGAGCCTGTGAGTCGGATCGTCGGTCAATCTGCGATGCGTCGGATCGATGGCTTCAGTCAAAACCAGCTGGAGGGGAATTTTTTCCTAATGACAGGCTTATTAATGACCGGCTTATTTGACTTTTTGAGTTACGCGATTGGCATCAGCCGTACCCATTGGAGGATCTTTGCGCCCGCTCTTTTGATCAGCGTTTTGATCAGCGACTCAATTATCGTTGCCGTTGGCGCTGGAGTGACTCAGGGAGCAGGTGTAATGCTGGGTGTTGCCCTGCTTGCCATGTTTGCCTTGGCGACACTTACGGGACTATTAAAGAGAAAATCTCTCCCTTCAAAGTGCGATTGAACGCTCGGCATCCAACCCGAGTGGAACTGAAACCAATCGAGTCAAGACGCTGCACGTCAAGATCTTCTCCTGTCCTATCGGGAAGATCAGAACTGCGGCATCACTTGGTGATCCACCGCATCGGGCTTGAGAACGGCATCCGTAAACAGTTG
>CAZJLQ010000141.1:0-4633 GCA_964546675.1 uncultured Synechococcus sp. | reverse complement strand
GGGTGGACTTGTCACCAAGTTTGGCGAACAGGCCGAATTCCACTTGGTCGCCGAGATCGGGATCGATGCCGGCGAAGACATCTCTATACAAGGTGCGTGCACCGTGCCAGATGTGGCCGAAGAAGAACAGCAGGGCGAAGGTTGCGTGTCCGAAGGTGAACCAACCACGCGGAGAGCTACGGAACACGCCGTCAGAGTTGTAAGTCTCACGGTCGAAGTCGAATGCTTCTCCAAGCTGAGCCTTACGAGCCAGTCGTTTGACGTCCGCTGGATCTGTGAAGGTCTGACCGTCGAGGGCTCCACCGAAGACTTGCGCCTTCACACCTTGTTGTTCAAAGGAGTATTTGGCTTCGGCACGACGGAACGGAATGTCCGCACGAACGATTCCTTGCTCGTCTTCAAGAACGACAGGGAAGTTCTCGAAGAAGTTCGGGAGTCGGCGGACCTGAAGTTCGCGTCCTTCACGGTCGGAGAAAACGATATGTCCAAGCCAGGAGGTGGGCAGACCATCTCCATTCACCATGGGTCCGACGCGGAACAGGCCACCTTTGGCAGGGCTGTTGCCGACGTAGTCATAGAAGGCAAGTTTTTCGGGAATAGCGGCATAGGCCTCATCCCGGGTCATGCCGTCGTCCATCGCCGTTTGAACACGACGATTAATCTCGGTTTTGAAGTAACTCTGATCCCACTGATAACGAGTGGGTCCGAACAGTTCGATCGGAGTTGCAGCTGCTCCGTACCACATCGTTCCAGCAACGATGAACGCCGCGAAAAACACTGCTGCGATCGCACTGGCCAAGACGGTTTCAATGTTGCCCATTCGGAGAGCCTTGTAGAGGCGTTCCGGTGGGCGCGTGGTGATGTGGAAGATGCCGGCAATGATTCCAACAATTCCGGCAGCGATGTGGTGGGCGACGATCCCGCCGGGGTTGAACGGGTTAAATCCCTCTGGCCCCCAGGAGGGTTGAACGGGTTCCAAATGCCCTGTAATGCCGTAGGCATCTGAGATCCACATTCCCGGGCCAAAAACCCCTGTGAGGTGGAAAGCTCCGAAACCAAAGCAGCCGAGGCCCGCGAGAAGCAGGTGAATGCCGAAAATTTTGGGGAGATCCAGAGCTGGTTCACCAGTTCTGGGGTCTTGCCAGATTTCGAGGTCCCAGAAGGTCCAATGCCAGATGGCGGCAAGCATCAGAAGGCCGCTGAAGATGATGTGGGCAGCTGCCACTCCTTCAAAACTCCAGAAACCGGGATCAACGCCCGTTTCGCCGGTGATGCTCCATCCACCCCAGCTGCCTGTGACACCAAGGCGTGCCATGAATGGCATGACAAACATGCCCTGACGCCACATCGGGTTCAGGACCGGGTCGGACGGGTCGAAGATGGCGAGTTCATAGAGAGCCATGGAGCCGGCCCAGCCGGCAACAAGGGCTGTATGCATGAGGTGCACAGCCAAAAGGCGGCCCGGGTCATTAATGACGACGGTGTGCACCCGATACCAGGGCAATCCCATGGGTCAGGTTCGGGGAACAGGGCTGTCAAAACAGCCAGACCTCGCGATCGTAAAGGTTGTCACTGGAATGCCGGCGCCGGAGCATCCGGGTTGCAACGTGCAGTGACACGATTCTTTGCTGCGAGCTGTTCACAAAACGCAACTCTGGATCCCATAGTGGCGTGCCGATGAGGCGACCCCCATGCCGGTAATCCGTTTTGTTCGCGAAGGTCGGGATGTGGAGTGCTTCCCCGGCGAGAACCTCAGGGAGGTCGCGATGCGAGAGGGAATTCAGCTTTACGGCCTGAAGGGGCAACTTGGGAACTGTGGAGGTTGCGGTCAGTGCGTCACCTGCTTTGTCGCCGTCGTCGACGACGAGGGATCCCAATCCCTGTCAGTTCGTACGCCGGTCGAGGAAGCCAAGCTTCGACGTCGTCCTCAGGATTGGCGTCTGGCATGCCAGGCCATGGTTGAGCGTTCGGTGATGGTGCTGACGCGTCCCCAGGTTCGACTCCCTGACGCGCCAGCTCGCTTGAAGGCAGCTTCAGAGGCTCCGCTTCCGCCGGGGCCGACCGCATGGCCTGCGCCTCCTGAATCTGAAGAGGATCGTTCCGAAGCTGCTACTGCCGATGAAGAGGGCTGAGGTGTTCCGGTTCTGGAACGCGGCCCGGTGATACTTTCGCCTGGCTTGTTCCAGAGGCCATGGAAACCAACGATCTCGGATTCGTCGCCAGCCTTCTCTTCATTCTGGTTCCGGCGATCTTTTTGATCATCCTTTACATCCAGACCAACAGCAGGGAAGGTTGAACTCAGCTTCGTTCAGGTTCCCGAACAAGAAGAACTGGGGTGGGTGCATGCACCCTGATGTAGTCACTCACTGATCCACCCAGAAGCTTGTCCAGGTCAACAAGGCCGCGAGCAACGAGAGGACGTCGATCCTGCGAGGCGATGACAAGCAGATCAGCCTTCGCGTCCTGTGCGGCTCTGCAGACGGTCCGTCCGATGTCTGATCCGGTCACGTGGATCGGCTGAAGTTCGATTCCGTAGCTGCGGGCTCGTTGAACAGCTGCATCCAAGACCTCGTCAGCTTTGCTGCGACCACCGCGGGTCGGAGAAATGTCCTGGCGGGTGACGTGAATGCCTGTCAGGGTTCCTCCAGGAATCTCTCTGACCAGTTCACAGGCCACCCGTATCGCGTCATCACCCACCCCTGTGCCGTCAACCGTCACCAAGACGCGGTTGACATGGCGAACGTAAAGATCGTCCCGCACCAGAAGCATCGGGCGCGTCGAGAGTTGAAAAACGTACTGACTCGTGCTGTTGGCCAGAATCGATTGGAGGCGGCCCAATCCCCGTGATCCCATCACGATCAGATCGCTGTTGACTTCTTCCGCCACTTTCAGCACGGTCTGTTTGGCGTCTCCATCCCGCACCATCAGATTCACGTTGGCGCTGTTGAGACCCATCCGGCCGATCGCCTCCTTCAGCATCACTTCAGCGCTGCTTCGGTGATCATCAGCTTCTGATTTCGCCTGCTCCGGAACCACGTGCAGCACGTTCACCCGCGCACTTTTCAGGCTTGGAATGTCCTGGAGCATTCGAACCATCTCTTCGACATGTCCCGATCCCGAGTCGGCGATCAGCAGATTTCTGAACACTGTTGTGCGGCAGTCTTCCCGGAAGCCTATGGGGAGGATCTCGGATGACCAGCAAGCTGAGGAACAGCGTTACGACACGCCCCTGGAGGATCCGTAAAAGGGTGTTGCCCCAGCACACCGATCATGCCGGCGTGGTTTGGCACGGTACCCACATCGCATGGTTGGAGGAGGCGCGTGTCGAAGCTCTCGTTGCAGCGGGGTTGTCTTATTCGGCCATGACGGAGCTTGGTGTGGAGATGCCCGTTGTGTCTTTGCGGATTGACTATCGCCGCAGCCTGAAGCATGGCGATTTGGTGGATCTGGAAAGCGTCTGTGGAGATCAGAGCGGGGTCCGCTGGCCTTGGAGCAGTCGTCTCCTGTGCGGCGACGAGCTCATCGCGGAAGCCGAAGTGGAGCTTGTGATGATCGCGATGCATGGCGATGAAAGGCGGGTGTTGAGACGTCCGCCGGGCCCTCTGCATGAGGTCATGAATCGCTTGCTCGCCGGCCCGCCAGCCCATGGTTAGATAAGTACAGATGTACTGATTGCGCGATGCGTCAGTGGCGATGGCTTTGGAGTTGTTGTCCTGGTATCGGGCCTGTGAGGCTGCGTGCTCTTGAAGCTGAGGCTCAGGCCAAGGGGATGGGGTTGGACGATTGCTGGCGTTTGCCCCGGGATCAGCTGCGGGAGATGCTCGGTTGGTCGTCATCCCTTCTCGACAGGATTGAGGGGTATCGCGCTCGTTGTGGCGTCAATCCCGATCTCCGCGTGCCGACCGACCTCGTGATGGTTGGGGATGACACCTGGCCATCGTTGCTTGATCGGATTGATAGGCCGCCTCTGGGCTTGTTTCTTCGCGGCAAGCGCAGTCTTCTGTCCTGTTTGCAAAAGCGTCAGGCGGTTGCTGTGATTGGCACCCGAGCCGCCTCTGCCCACGGGCAGAGAATGGCCTTCCATCTGAGCCAACAGCTGGCTGTTGAGGGATGGCCAGTGCTCAGCGGTTTGGCGGAAGGGATTGACGCCGCTGCTCACCGTGGCTGTCTGGAGGCAGGTGGATCACCAGTGGCGATCCTGGGAACAGCCCTGAACAGGGTTTATCCCCGCCATCACGAATCACTGCAGGCAGCGGTTGGTCACTCTGGCTTGCTGATCAGTGAGCATCCACCGGGCACCTCCATCCAGCGTGGACATTTCGCGTCGCGAAATCGCTTGCTGGTTGCTTTGGCTTGTGCCGTTGTTGTCATCGAGTGTCCGGAACAGAGCGGTGCTCTGATCACCGCCCGGATCGCGGCCTCCGATGGATGCCCTGTCTGGGTTGTTCCAGGCGATGCCCTGCGTTGGTCCGTTAAGGGCAGTAATGCATTGCTGGGCGATGGCGCGACACCATTGACCTCCTCCGACGTTTTAATTCGCGATCTGGGCCCAGGGCCCTTGGCAACGGGTCAAGCGCAGCCGCTAGGGGTAAAGGAGTCCCGGCCATCGTTGTCGTGCTCCCAGCGCGACTTG
>CAZJLQ010000140.1:0-4662 GCA_964546675.1 uncultured Synechococcus sp. | reverse complement strand
CAAACTTGGTGACAAGTCCACCCGTCGCTTGCCGGATGGCTACGTGCCTCCTGCAGGAACACCTCTCAACTGATCGCCCTTCAGGAGTCGTCTGATGGAAAGCTTCGCTTACATCCTCATTCTCACGCTCGCGATTGCAACACTCTTCTTTGCGATTGCCTTCCGCGATCCACCAAAGATCGGCAAATGACGTGACTGCAGTTCAAACCCCGCCTCGGCGGGGTTTTTTTGTTGTAAGGACCGCATCGAAGGTCGCAGATGGGTCTCGTCATCACACCAATAATCAGGCAGTCTCACGCCTGCAAACGGGATCAGAGGGGATCAGAGATGAGACTGATGTCGTGCACACCCTTCTCAAGACTCATATCACTGTCTAAAGTTGGTGCACTTCCGAGAAGATTTGGGCGTGCAGTGCCCCTCCTGCCAAAACACTGATAGTCGTGTTCTCGAATCGAGAGCAGCCGATGGAGGCCGCAGCGTCCGACGTCGCAGGGAGTGCCTGAACTGTGAGTTTCGCTTCACCACCTACGAAAGGGTCGAAACGGTACCGATCACAGTGATCAAGCGGAATGGGAACCGTGAAATTTTCAATCGCAGCAAATTGCTGCATGGATTGAATCGTGCCTGTGAGAAGACCGGGCTGGACACCTCTCGTCTCGAAAAAATGATCGAGGCATTGGAGCTACAACTACAACAGCGGAATGCCCGTGAGGTGAGCAGCGCTGAAATCGGTGAGCTGGTTCTCTCTCAGCTCAAAGACGTCAGTGAAGTGGCTTACATCCGTTTCGCATCGGTGTACCGCCAATTCCGCGGCATTGACGACTTCGTTTCAACCCTTGAGACCATGAATCGCGAGCAGGAACACCTTGCAGCCGTGAGCTAAGGGCAGCTCTGTAGGATGGATGATTCTCCGCAGCGTGTCGGCGGGCACCCTGCGTGACTCATTCGAACTACCCACACGAGGTAGACCGCCAATAGCCCATGTCCGCAACCCCCACGGAAGAGCAGGTTCAAGAAGTCAGCACAGGTGCAACCGAAGAAACAGCCACCGAAGCGACTTCAGCAACCGTCGAAGAAGGAGAGCAGGCTTTCGCAGAGGAAGACCTGAGCATCCCCGAGGATGTTCCCAGCGCGGACGACCCGAGCAGCAGGGCCAACCCCCGCAACCTTGATGATGCCGGCTTCACGCTGGATGAATTTGCTGCTCTGCTCAGCAAATACGATTACAACTTCAAGCCCGGCGACATCGTCAACGGCACTGTGTTCGCCCTTGAGTCCAAGGGCGCGATGATCGATATCGGAGCAAAAACCGCCGCTTTCATGCCTCTGCAAGAGGTATCGATCAACAGGGTTGAAGGACTGGGCGATGTGCTTCAGCCAGGCGAAATCCGCGAATTCTTCATCATGAGTGAAGAGAACGAGGATGGGCAGTTGGCTCTGTCCGTCCGCCGGATCGAGTACCAGCGGGCCTGGGAACGTGTTCGTCAGCTTCAAAAGGAAGACGCCACGATTTATTCCGAGGTTTTCGCAACAAACCGCGGTGGTGCGCTGGTGCGGGTTGAGGGCCTGCGGGGCTTCATCCCTGGCTCCCACATCAGCACGCGTAAGCCAAAGGAAGAGCTGGTGGCCGATTTCCTGCCTCTGAAGTTCCTCGAAGTGGACGAAGAGCGCAACAGACTTGTGCTCAGCCATCGCCGTGCTCTTGTTGAGCGCAAGATGAATCGTCTTGAAGTGGGCGAGGTTGTCGTCGGAACGGTTCGTGGCATCAAGCCTTACGGCGCCTTCATTGATATCGGTGGTGTGAGCGGACTGCTGCACATTTCAGAAATCAGTCATGAGCACATCGAGACTCCTCACTCGGTGCTGAATGTGAATGACCAAATGAAGGTGATGATCATTGATCTCGACGCTGAGCGAGGCAGGATTTCACTGTCAACGAAGGCACTGGAACCGGAGCCGGGTGACATGTTGACCGATCCACAGAAGGTGTTCGACAAGGCTGAGGAAATGGCAGCCCGCTACAAGCAAATGCTGCTTGAGCAGGCTGAAGAAGGTGAAGAACTCGGCATGATGATGGTCTGATCCATTGCTGGAATGGTCGATCTGCTCTTTCAAGGAGATCGCATCGGTCCGATTGAAGGGGTGCTGTTTGATAAAGACGGCACCCTTTCCCACAGTGAACCTCACCTGCTGAACCTGGCTGAGGCCCGCATCCAATCAGCAATTGAGCTTTGGGTTGCAGGGGGCTGGCCTGAATCAATGTGTCTTGAGCTCCGCGACACGCTGAAGCGGGCCTTCGGATTGGGGCCGAACGGTCTTGATCCAGCAGGCACCTTGGCCGTTGCCTCAAGACGCGACAACCTCACATCGATGGCCACAGTTTTTTGCCTAATGCAATGCAGCTGGCCTGCAGCGCATCAAATGGCGACAAAGAGCTTCCAAAGTGTTGACCAAGCACTTTCGCAAGCACCAGCCATCATCAATCCGTTGCTTCCTGGTTCGGCCGAACTCATTCAGGAGCTTGTCACCACGGGCATCAAACTTGCTGTGATCAGTAACGACACAGAGCAAGGAATCCAGGGATTTTTAAAGGGGCATGGCTTGTCCCAGAGCTTTCAAAGCTGTTGGAGTGCCGACCATTTCCCCGCCAAACCGAATCCTGAAGCCGTGACTCAGTTGTGCGAGAAGCTGGATCTCAACCCCAAAGCATGTGCCTTGATCGGCGATGCGGAAACGGATCTACAAATGGCTGCAGCATCAGGGATTGGACTCGTGATCGGTTACACCGGTGGCTGGACCAGCAAGCCTGATCTTCCCTCAGCCACTCTCCTGATCGACGACTGGAACGATCTCTCGATCCAAGCCGGCACCTAAAGTCCGCCGCAAACACAATGCCCATTACATGAGTCGATACGTTTTCACCTCTGAATCCGTCACGGAGGGGCATCCGGACAAAATATGTGATCAGGTGAGTGATGCAGTGCTGGATGCTCTCCTGCACCAGGATCCGGCAAGCCGAGTGGCCTGCGAGACCGTGGTCAACACCGGTCTTTGCATGATCACTGGGGAAGTGACCTCCAAAGCTCAGGTGGATTTCATTCACCTGGTTCGCAATGTGATCAAGGAGATCGGATACAGCGGAGCCCGGGCCGGTGGATTCGATGCCAATAGCTGTGCGGTCCTTGTGGCTCTCGATCAGCAGTCGCCAGATATCGCCCAGGGAGTGAATGAAGCCGATGACCATGCCGGCGATCCCCTCGATCTGGTGGGTGCTGGGGATCAGGGAATCATGTTCGGGTACGCCTGCAACGAAACCCCCGAGCTGATGCCGTTGCCGATCAGCCTGGCCCACCGACTCGCTCGGCGTCTGTCGGAAGTAAGGCACAACGGCACCCTTGACTACCTTCTCCCCGATGGCAAGACCCAGGTGAGTGTGGTCTATGAGAACGACAAACCTGTCGCGATCGACACCATCCTCATCTCGACGCAACACACCGCCGAGGTGGCCGGCATCGACGACGAACAGGGAATCCGTGAACGCATCACCAAGGACCTCTGGACCCACGTTGTGGAACCAGCGACGGCCGATCTGGCGTTGAAGCCCAGTCGCGACGCGACCAAATATTTGGTCAACCCCACCGGAAAGTTTGTCGTAGGCGGCCCTCAAGGGGACGCCGGGCTGACAGGGCGGAAGATCATTGTTGATACCTACGGGGGGTATGCCCGTCATGGAGGCGGAGCCTTCTCTGGCAAAGACCCCACGAAGGTGGACCGCTCTGCCGCCTATGCCGCCAGATACGTCGCCAAATCTCTCGTAGCCGCGGGGCTTGCGGAACGGGCTGAAGTGCAGTTGAGCTATGCGATCGGTGTTGCCAAACCGGTGTCGATCCTGGTGGAATCATTTGGCACCAGTGAGCTGTCAAATGATGAACTCACTTCCCTGGTGCAGAACCATTTCGATCTGCGTCCAGGCGCAATCATCGAAACATTTGGTCTTCGCAACCTGCCCCAGCAGCGTGGAGGTCGGTTCTACCAAGACACGGCGGCCTATGGCCATTTTGGTCGTACTGATCTGAAGGCTCCTTGGGAAGACGTTGACGCCAAGGCTGAGGAGCTGAAGAAAGCCTGATCAGGCGATGCCATCGCCTGTTCTCGGCATCGACGTGGGCACAAGCGGCGTTCGCATCGCTGTGCTCGATGCCGAGGGGCGTCTGGTGCACAACACGTCCATCGGGTACAACTCCAGGCCAAACAATCCAGAAAGCTGGCTCGAAGCAATCCGGACACTGATCCGAGCCATCCCCGATCGGCTTCGCAACCAGCTTGGAGCCGTTGCTGTGGATGGCACCTCAGGAACCCTGCTTGCCTGCGATCCAGTCGGTCGTCCCTTAGGGGATGCACTGCTGTACAACGTGGCTTGCCCGGAATTTGCAGCCAAGCTCAAGGGCCTGATTCCGGAGGGTGGCTCGGCCTCCAGCAGCAGCGGCAGCCTGGCCAGAGCCATGCATTTGATTCATCGCCACGGTCCGAACAGCCTGTTGCGACATCAAGCGGATTGGATCAGCGGCTGGCTGCTCTCTGACTGGCGCTGGGGCGAAGAAGGCAACAATCTCCGCATGGGATGGAACCTTGATCTGGATCAATGGCATCCTGCGGTAGAAG
>CAZJLQ010000139.1:0-4662 GCA_964546675.1 uncultured Synechococcus sp. | reverse complement strand
GAGGTGATGTGGGGTTGTGAATTCCCTCCAGCGGCAGATGAGTGGTTCATCAACCTGCCGCCTTATGGCTTCAACTGGTGGTTGATCGGAGAAGTGGACGCCACCTGATCCAGCACTCCCTGCACCATGCCGGTAAGACGTTGCGCCTCAGCGTTGTCCACCATTGCCAGCCTGAAGCGTCGTGCCAGAACGTCTTCACAGGTTCTGGCGTGTTCCCGCGTCACCGCGTGGTGGATTTCTGCTTCACAGATCGGGATCACTGAACTGAGGGGCTCGCGCATCGCTGGCTTGGCCGCTTCGATCAGAGGCGCCGCCATCAGGCCGTGATCGGCTTGCAGGTGGGCGATCTGCTCTCCTTGCTGTCGGGTGTCAGGAAGCAGGGTCTGAAGCTGAACCCGCTGCGACTCCAGAGCCGTGCGTGTGGCATCGATGCTGGCGGCCGCACCAAGGAGAGGCAGCTGTTGGGGTTGAGCGAAGGACCGGCTGCTTTGTTTCTGCACTGCCTTCAATGTGTCGAGCGCCATGGGGCGGCAGGTGGTCCATTTCCCGCCCATCAGGCTGACCAGACCACAGGGCAGGGTCTCAACGTCGTGCTCCCGCACTACACGGCTGCTGTCCAATCCATCGCCGGCAGGTCGGAGAAGTGGTCGTCCGCCGGCCCATCGACTGGTCACGCTGACGGGGGTTGCTGATGGAAACCACCGATTCACATAATCGAGCAGATAGGTTTCCTCCTCTTCGGAAGGAAGGGTCGCTGATGCCTGTTCACAGGGCTGGTCGGTGGTTCCCACCAGGGTGTGGCCGAAGAACGGGAGCATGAACAACACCCTCCCGTCATCGGTTGAAGGCACGAGAAGGCCGAGATCAGCGGGGCAAAGCTGCTCCTTCAGAACGAGGTGAGTGCCGCGACTGGTCAGCATCCTGGGTTCAGCATCACGATCTGCCATCCGTCGAATGGCATCGGCACCAATCCCCGTGGCATTGACGATGGTGGAGGCGCTCCAGCGTTCGCGGGTTCCGTTCGAGTCTTCACTTACGGCCGCATCGATCCTGCCGCTGGCGTCTTTCTCGAGTTCCACCACCCGGCAACCACAGCGCAGAACGGCACCAGCCGACTCAGCGGTGAGGGCAAGCAGCAGATTCAAGCGCGCATCGTTGAACTGCCCATCGCTGTAGGCCACGGCGCCCTTGCAGGGCTTGAGCTGGGGCAGTGCTTGTTGAAGTTGTTGCTGGTTGAGTTGTCGGCTTGAGCCAATGCCCTGACGTCCAGAGAGGGCGTCGTACATCCCA
This sequence comes from uncultured Synechococcus sp., assembly GCA_964546675.1. Classification (GTDB taxonomy): domain Bacteria; phylum Cyanobacteriota; class Cyanobacteriia; order PCC-6307; family Cyanobiaceae; genus Parasynechococcus. Next base: position 3,372 of record CAZJLQ010000139.1, on the reverse strand, counting down.
AGGCCGATGCGGTAATAAGCCTGTGCAAACCGATGACTCGTCGGAAGGGCCAGCTCCAGGCGATGGGCCAGGAAGGGGGCTTCCCGAAGCCAGTGCCCCCGCTCCAGCAAGGCCTCGCGCACCAGATTGAGCTGCGCGAGATCGAGGGTTTTAAAAGCCAGCTCAAGGTATCGAACGCCGCCATGCAGCAGTTTGGTGCTGCGAGAGCTCGTGCCGCTCGCGATATCCGCTGCTTCCAGCACGGCAACGGTGAGGCCTCGACGCACGGCTTCATAGGCGAGACAGGCGCCGCTCGCCCCTGCACCAATGACCAGAAGATCGAATCTGCGTTCAGCCATGCCAGCCAAGGCTCCGGGTCACGGCGTCATTCCACCGAGTGCGCCACGCATCGCGGCGGGATGTGTCCATCTGCGGTTCAAAGAGGGTGGCCCCATCGCTTCGGTGACGGACGAGGTCGTCCACCCTGTCAATCACACCAGCCTGGACACCGGCGAACAGCGCGACTCCCCTTGCTGTGCTTTCAAGGTTGGCGGCCCGCCGCACGGTGAGCCCGGTGCAGTCCGCCTGGGCCTGCAGAAGTGGGTCTGAGGCCGCTGCACCACCATCGACGGCGAGCTCGCCAAGGGGGGCGTCCACGGCGGCTTCGGCCAGATCCACCAGAGTCGCCACAGACAAGGCGATTCCCTCCAGCGCGGCTCGGGCGATGTGGCCACGCCTGCTGTCGCGGGTCAGGCCGATCATCATTCCCCTTGCCAAAGGATCCCAGTGCGGGGTTCCCCAGCCTGTGAACGCAGGCACAAGCATCACTCCACCGGAATCCTCAACCTCCAAGGCCAGTCGATTGACATCGGAGGCCGTTTCGATGATTTGAAGGCCGTCGCGCAGCCACTGCACCACGGTGCCGGCATTGAACAGGCTTCCTTCCAGGCAATAGGTGGCGACGCCGTTGGCATCGGTCCAGCCAAGGGTGCTCAGCAGTCCGGCATCGGAACGGCGGATCGTGTCCCCTGTGTTGATCACCAGGAAAGCCCCTGTGCCGTAGGTGCACTTTGCTTCGCCTGGATGCAGGCAGAGTTGACCGAGGGTGGCCGCCTGTTGATCTCCCAAAACCGCCTGGATGGGATGTCCCGCAAAGGGCAAGCCCTCTGCAATGCGTCCGAAGTCACCGCGGCAGGGAAGCAGTTCCGGCAGGGCGCTCATCGGCAGACCGGTCTGCTCGCAGAACCGATCCACCCAGCAGCGCTCTTCCAGGTCCATCAGCAAGGTTCGGCTGGCATTGCTCATGTCGGTGGCATGGCGGCTGCCTCCGGTGAGGTTCCAGAGCAGCCAGGAGTCCACGGTTCCGAAACAGAGGTCGCCAGCAGCGGCTGCGCTCCTGGCGTCCTCTTGATGCATCAGCATCCATTCGATCTTGCTCGCACTGAAGTACGGGTCCAGAAGCAGCCCCGTTCGTTGGCACCAGGACGCCTCCAACCCTTCCTCTTTCCAACGTCGACAGGTCGCCGCGGTGCGGCTGTCTTGCCAGACCAGTGCAGGTCCGCAGGGACGACCGGTACTGCGGCGCCAAAGCACGGTTGTCTCCCGTTGATTGGTGATGCCGCAGCTGAGAACAGCGTTGCGCTGTTCGTCACTCAAGGCTGCATGCAGCTCGTGCATGGCCTGCAGCTGGCTGCTCCAGATGGCATGTGGATCCTGCTCCACCCAGCCGTCAGCGGGGTACTGGATCGGCAGGGGAGTGCTCGCCGTGGCGATCAGATCGCCACGGGTGTTGAACACGGCAGCCCTGGAGCTGCTGGTGCCTTGGTCGAGCGCCAGCAGAAGAGTCTGGTCTGCCATGGCCGTTCCTTTTCTTCTTCTTCCCTGCTAGCGAGAGGTCTGTGCACTGCAAAGTGATGGCAGCGGTCACGCCCTTCACCGACCCCCCAGCCTGGGTATCGGATGCGGTCATCTATCAGATTTTTCCTGACCGGTTCAGGCGCAGTGGTCGGGTTGATGCGCAGAGACATCTGAGCCTCAAGCCATGGGGAACCGACCCGCGCGACGAGGGATTTCAGGGTGGGGATCTCTATGGGGTGATCGATGCGCTCGATCAGCTCGAGGCGATGGGATTCACCTGCCTGTACCTCACACCGATCTTCAGTTCAGCATCCAACCATCGCTATCACGCCTACGACTACATGCAGGTGGACCCTCTGCTGGGGGGGGATGCGGCCTTCGATCACTTGGTTGAGGCGGTGCACCAGCGAGGGATGAAGCTTGTGCTCGATGGCGTCTTCAATCACTGCGGGCGAGGATTCTGGGCGTTTCATCACCTCGCCGAGAACGGTGAGGCGTCCCCCTATCGGGACTGGTTCCATGTGAATCGCTGGCCTGTGAACCCCTATCCCAGTGATGGGAAGGACTGCGGCTACGACTGCTGGTGGGCTGTTCCCGACCTACCGAAGTTCAATCACGCCAATGAGGGAGTGCGGTCCCATCTGCTTCAGGTGGGACGTCACTGGTTGGAGCGCGGCATTGATGGCTGGCGGCTCGATGTTCCTGCTGAGGTTCCTGCGGACTTCTGGGTGGACTTCCGCCAGGTCGTCCGGGAGGTCAACCCTGACGCCTGGATTGTTGGTGAGGTGTGGGGAGATGCCAGACCCTGGCTTTCAGGGGAGCACTTTGATGGTGTGATGAACTACCGGCTGGGCTGGAGCAGCATCAGCTGGGCGGCTGGGGATCGGTTGCGACAGGGATATCGCAACAAGGAGTACCCCTTGACCCCTCTCAGTGGCGAGGAGCTCCTTGAGATCTGGGCCACCACCACCAATTGGTATCGGCCGGTGGTCAACCGCGCCCAGATGAATCTGTTGGACAGTCACGACGTCCCCAGGGCCTTGCACAGCCTGAACGGTGATGTTCCGGCGTTGAAGCTCGCTCTGCTCCTCATTTTTCTTCAACCCGGTGCTCCATGCGTCTATTACGGGACCGAGGCCGGTCTCGCCGGGGGACCTCAAACGGAGCATTCGAGTGGTCCTGAGCCAGGCTGCCGCGAGGCATTTCCATGGGACGCGGCCTGGCCCCATGATTTGAGAGGTTTCATCGCAGCGCTCTCAGAATTGCGTCGGAATGTTCCCGCGTTTCGTCATGGAGATCTGCGCTGGACGTTCCAGGGTGCGGATGGCCTTCATGGCGTTGGAGCAGGCGTACGGGTTTGGGTGAATCGTTCACGCGATACATCCTTCGCTTTCCAAGGCGGGTTATCAGAACCGATGTTTCAGCTTGGAAGCGCCGACCTGGAACGTGGATGGATTGGAGAGCAGTCCGCTGTCGTTGTAAAAGCCCTTGACGAGACTTGAACTCGTGACCTCTCCCTTACCAAGGGAGTGCTCT
>CAZJLQ010000138.1:0-4670 GCA_964546675.1 uncultured Synechococcus sp. | reverse complement strand
CTTTGCGAACCGGACGACTCGGCTTGAATCGATAACTCAGATCACCGTCAACCCACAGATCGAGATAGGAGCACTCCGCCGCTTCAGGACTGAGTAGATCGGCAATCTCGTCGGCCAGCTGCCGTGCCACGGGGTAACCACCCTTCTCAAATGGCGCTGGAGGAGCCATCACATTGCGGTTGATATCACCACAGGCCGCCAGCGTCGAGCCGAGGTTCCGCACGATTGTGCCGATCACCTCTTTCAAATCGGCCTTGGCGATCCCATGCATCTGAAATGCCTGACGGGTCGTGGCACGTAGGGTTCCATCCCCGAGGCGATTCGAGAGCTCGTCGAGGGCCATAAACAGCTGCGCTGGGATCCGTCCACCCGGACTGCGCAGACGGAGCATCATCTGCCAACAGCGGACCTTGTCTGTTTTCCTCAGCTCACGGTGATTCTGTTGATAGCTGCCGTGAAACTTCAACAGCTGAACTGAATCCTCGCTGAATTTGATCTCTTCGTTCTTGAGCTCTGTGGCCAGCGGCTCCCTGAGGTGGCCGCTAAAGAGTTTTCGTTTCTCTGCTTTGGACAGCGCCGTGTCGATCGATTCGGTCGGCCGTGAGGGTCCATCCAAGACCTCACTTGAGGCCTTGTCCATGGAAATCACTGCAACCTGGCCGTCGCTCACGGGTTCGATCGATGTTTCATTTGAAACTAGCTAAGGGGCTTCCAATAAAGTCTCCTACGGCACTGACGGCGGCGTGAATTCAACCTTTCTTCTCGAGATCGGCACAGAAGAGCTGCCTGCCGATTTCGCACGTCTTGCTCTCGGCCAGCTGGATCGGATGGTGCGCCGTGATCTCCGGGAGCATCGTCTCGATCATGCGGCCGTAACCGCTACGGGCACCCCTCGCCGCCTTGTGGTGCGTGTCGATGCGCTTCAGGAGCGGCAGGAGGATCTCACCGAGGAGCGCAAGGGCCCCCCGACGGCTCAGGCGTTCAAGGATGGAGTCCCCGGTCCCGCCGCGATCGGATTTGCGAAACGATGCGGTGTCGACCCTGCAGACCTCAATGTGCGGGAGACGCCGAAAGGACCGTGCGTCTTCGCCACGGTGTGTACCCCAGGCCAACGCAGTCAGACCCTGCTTCAGGAGATGATTCCCCGCTGGATTGATGGTCTGCAGGGCCGTCGTTTCATGCGCTGGGGTCAAGGCACGCAGCGGTTCAGCCGACCGATTCGCTGGTTGCTTGCGCTGCAGGGTTCCGATCTAATCCCGGTGAATCTTCAAGATGGAGATCCTCAGCTCAGCAGTGCTCAGTTCAGCCGTGGCCACCGTCTTCACGGTGATCAGCCCCTGGCGATTAAGGACAGCGACAGCTACGAAGCCACGCTTGTTGCCGCTGGGGTGGTGGTGAACCGCGAGGAGCGGGCGCGCAGCATCCGCTCGGCCATTGAGACGGAATCCCAAGCGCTGGATGGGATTCCCAACTGTCCTTCCGATCTGTTCGAGGAACTGGTGGATCTGGTGGAGGACCCCCAGGTTCTGAGGGGACGGATTGCCGATCGCTTTCTCAAGCTGCCCCCCGAGGTGATCAGCACCGTCATGCAGGCACACCAGCGCTACATCCCCCTCGACGTACCTGGAGTGCAGTCCGATCCACTGCGTTTGGATGCCGATGCTGTTCTGCGCCCTGAATTTCTGCTGGTCGGCAACGGCTTGAAGGAGGCCTCAGAGCTGATCATTCGCGGCAACGAACGGGTGCTGAGCGCGCGTCTTGCCGATGCCGAATTCTTCCTTGGTGTTGATCGGCGTCAGTCGAGCGCCTCAAGGCGTGAGGCCCTCCAGCGGGTCACGTTTGCGGAGGGCCTTGGCAGCCTTCGGGATCGTTGCGATCGCATTGAACGTCTCACCGATCAGTTGATCCAGTCGTTATCTGTTTCATCAGAGGTCGCCAACACCGCCGCTCGAGCCGCACGGTTCTGCAAACACGACCTGGTCAGCCAGATGGTTGGCGAGTTTCCTGAATTGCAGGGCTTGATCGGCGGGAAATATCTGCTGGAGGAAGGAGAACCGAGGGATGTTGCCCTCGCTGTGGTGGAGCATTACCTACCCAAGGGTGCGGGTGATGAACTCCCTGCCACCGAAGCCGGAGCGGTGGTTGCTCTGGCTGAACGTCTGGAATTGCTCTTGAGCATCTATGCGAAGGGAGAGCGGCCCAGTGGTTCATCCGATCCCTATGCCTTGCGACGGGCCGGTAACGGAGTGCTTCTGCTTCTCTGGGACCAAGGTTGGCGCCTCGATCTTGTCGCTCTGCTCAGTGATGCTGTGGCGGCCTGGTCTGAACTCTTTCCCGCTTTCAACGTCGATCAGGAGACCCTTTGTGGCGATTTGATGCTTCTGCTTCGGCAACGAATCGTGTCTCAGTTGGAGGAGAATGGGAACGCACCAGATCTTGTCCAGGCTGTGGCTGGTGCCGCCATTTCAGATGAGCGTTTGCTGCGTGATCCTGTGGATGTCCAGGATCGGATCAACTTGTTGACCAACCTGCGCGACGAGGGTGGTTTGGCCGCATTGCAGGCCGTTGTTCAACGGGCGGCTCGATTGGCCGAGAAGGGTGATCTTTGTGTGGAGACGCTTTCCCCTTCCGAGGTGGTGAATCCCACGTTGTTTGAGTCTCCGAGTGAGAACGGGATGCACGCGGTGGTTGAAACGCTCGAGCCACTGGCCAGCTCGAAGTCCTATTCGGATCTTGCAGCTGCTCTCGTGCAGGCCACACCGGTGTTGGAGGCCTTTTTTGATGGAGAAACCAGTGTGATGGTGATGGCCGACGATCCAGCTTTGCAGAGGAATCGTCTCAATCTGCTTGGAGTGCTTCGCAATCAGGCCTCAGTGTTGGCCCGGTTCGACTTAATTCAGTCCTGAATCGGTGGCGAGACACGACTCCCCTGGCTAGCCAGGGGAGTCGTGTCTTTGGATGTCAGCCGATGAGCCCGTCAAATGAGCAACCCACCAATCAACAGCAACCTGTGGTGATCAAACAAGGTGGAAGTGGCCTGGGATTGGTTCTGGCTGCCTTGATTGTTGCTGGTGCTGTGATCTATGCCGTCAATGTTTGGTCGACCACCAAGAAGGAAACTGCTCCTGGAAAAAATCTTCAGCAGGGAATTGAAAGAGTCAAGGAAGGGGTCGGTAAAGCGATTGAGTCGCGTCAGCAATGACCCCTAGCCGCATCGGTCAGCTGACCGATGCGGTTTCCTTGTCAGTTTCTTTGTCGGTTTCCTTGTCCTTTCCTTTGGCCTGGGCCTTGACCGCCTGAGAGGCTTCCTCTGCAAGAAAATCGCCATCGGAACGACCCACCGCAGAAGGCACAGGGTCGTATTGGGTGGGTGCGAGTGCTTCGCCGCGAATCAGGCTTCCCAGGGTGCGCAGCGTCAATTTGATCTGCTGCCAGGGGTTCATCATCACGACCCGCTTGTACAGGTAGCTGTCAAAGGTCAGCTTCTGAACGTCCTTGTCATCGCACATTTCCACAAATGCTTCTCTTGCCGCGTCATTGCGGTAGAAGATTCTTTGGAGAATATCGAGGACGGCATAAGTTGCGCCGTATTTGCGATCCCAGCGTTTGAGATAGGTGGATTTGATTTCTTTCTCGTTGGGAATTTTTGTTCCACTTTTACTAATTTCAACGATCGCTTCAGCGCACATCCGTCCACTCTTTGCAGCGAAGTAAATGCCTTCTCCAGAACTCTTTGTGACGTAACCCGCTGCATCGCCAACGAGTGCCATCCGTCCGACCACGCGTCTGGGCCTGGGATGCTCGGGAATGGGGGGAGCTTCAACCTTGATGACCTCTCCCTTGAAGAGTCGTTTGTTGGCCCGTTCGCGTATTCCCTTCTGCAGGCCTTTGATCAGGCTCTGGTTTTGCTGCATTGTTCCGGTTCCCACCGCTACGTGGTCGTATTTCGGGAACACCCAGGCGTAGAAATCGGGGGAGACGTCGGTTCCGACGTACATCTCCGCGAGATCCTCGTAATAGGTCATCTCCTCTGCCGGGAGTTTGATCCGCTCTTGGAAGGCGATGGCGACGTTGTAGTCGCCGGCATCCATCGCTTTGGCGACTCGGGAATTGGCCCCATCGGCGCCGATGATCAGATCAACCTCAAGGGTTTTTTGCTCGCCGGTTGGGCCGCCACCGCTGTAGTCCGCGTAATGAAGGGTGTAAGGGCCTTGGCGGTTCTTGCCCGTGTCGATTTTCTGCACAAGCCCGTTTACAAGGGTTGTGCCGAGATCCGCTGCTCGGTTGCGGAGAAAGGCATCAAACACTTCACGGCGACACATGCCGATGAAGGCGTTGTCGTCATATCCCAGCGGATCCAGTCGAATGTCCACTTCCCGATTGGAAGGGGAGATCATTTTCATGTTCCGCACCTTGCGGTCGATGATGCTGTCCGGAAGGTCGAATTCCTCAACCATGCAGAGGGGAATTGCTCCTCCGCAAGGTTTTGCATTGTCCAGTTTGCGTTCAAAAAGCCAGGTTTCTATCCCTGCCCTGGCAAGCACTTCAGCGGCACAGGATCCACTTGGACCGCCGCCAACAACCGCGACACGCAACATCTAAGCCAATCTCCGCTGGATTGTTTTTTGAAACTACCACTGAGCAGATGCTGATTGAGGAGACCACTGGCA
>CAZJLQ010000137.1:0-4715 GCA_964546675.1 uncultured Synechococcus sp. | reverse complement strand
CTCCGATGGGGGGTATTGGCTTCTCGGTCTCAGCGCGGGGCTGTTGCGTCAGCCCAGGCGTTGGCCGCTTGGGGGGATCCACTGGGGATCTGATTCCGTGCTGGACCAAACCCTGACGCAGGCTCGCGAATGCAGCCTCACGATCGGCATGCTTGCTGAGCACCAGGACATTGATCGCTTGTCGGATCTCAAGCCTTGGACGGGATGACCCAACGACCGCTGCTTTCGGTTGTGATCCCCGTCCTGAATGAAGCATCCAGGTTGCCGCTGCTGTTGGCTGATCTTGATCGCTGGTCTGAACCACTGGAGATCCATGTGATCGATGGCGGCAGTCACGACGCCACGTCGCTCATCGGTTTTTTGGGTGGTGCGACCGTTTGCACCACCCCCACCCCTGGGCGAGGCCAGCAGCTGCAGGTCGGGAGCAGGCTGTCGCCGGGACGCTGGCTGCTTGTCCTGCATGCCGACAGTCGGCTCCCGTCAACCTGGGGGGAGACGGTGGCTGGCATCATCCAGCGCCCAGGTTCAAGGAATCAGGCCTGGTATTTCGATTTCCAGGTGGACCGTCCCGGCCCCCTGTTGCGGTTCCTGGAGTTCGCCGTTTTCCTACGCAGTGCCGTGCTGCAACGTCCCTATGGCGATCAGGGTCTTTTGATTCATCGTGAGCGGCTTGCCGAGGTCGGTGGCTACCGGCCGCTGTCGTTGATGGAGGACCTCGACCTGGTTCAGCGCTTGTCCCGGTCGGGTCGGATCAGCAGGATCGGTCAGCCGTTGATCACCAGTGCGCGTCGCTGGCGGAAGCGGGGAGTGCTGAGCAATGCATGGTGCAACCTTCAGCTGCGTCGGCGTTGGGCTCGCGGGGAAGACACCGCTGAGCTGGCGCGGCACTACGCCGCGCAGGCCGCTAGCTCGAATACCAGAACCCACAGCGATGTTGCTGCGGTTCCAGCTCCCAGCCCTGACGCTGATAGAAACTCACGACTCCCGGATCAGCAAACAAACTGACGCGCTCTGTTCCCATCTCTCTGAGGGCGTCGAGCACATAATCCATCATCTGGCGACCGAGTCCACCTCCCTGGTAGAGGGGGTGGACTGCGACATCCCACACCGTGGCTTCAAAGACACCGTCTCCGGTGCAGCGGGCGAACCCGATCAACCGAGGGACCCGGGGGTCGTGTCTCCAGAGCCCAACCTTCAGCAGGCTGTTGGTGAGTGCTTTGCGGACCCGCCGAACCGGTCGACGACTCCAGCCAACGGCTTCAAGAAGCTGCTCCAGTTCCACCAGATCAAACGCCCGCGTCTGGCTGAACACCAACGTGAGCTGTTCATTGGCGCAAGGACACAGTCTTGCCTCTGGACCGTAAAGCCCCTGGAGGGACTCGGCGACCATGGGAAGCGGCTGGGTCATCACAGGCGCGCCAAGCCCCGTTCCTGAAGATCAGCCAGTTGAGCGTAGAGCCCCCCGCGGGCCCGAAGTTCCAGATGGGAGCCCTGCTCAATCAAGGATCCCTGCCGAAGCACAAGAATTCGATCCGAGGCTTCCACCGTGGCAAGGCGGTGGGCAATCACAACAGCTGTACGGCGCTGCAGAAGCCGTTCGAGATCGCTCTGAAGCGTTGCTTCAGTGGCGGGATCCATAAAAGCGGTGGCTTCATCCATCACCAGGACCGTTGGGTTCCGGATGGCCACCCTCGCCACAGCGAGAAGCTGCCGTTCGCCTGAGGACAGGTTTCCACCCCGTTCGCGCAGTTCGGTTTGCAGGCCTTCAGGTAGACGCTTCAACAAACCCGTCAGGCCAAGATCAGTGCAGACCTGTCTCAAACGACGATCACTGATCTCAGCATTGAGGCGGAGGTTGTCGGCGACATTTCCGCTGAACAGAAAGGTGTCCTGGAGGACCACACCGAGTTGTTGGCGGAGATCGGCGATCGGAATCGTCCTGATGTCTTGGCCATCAAGCAGGATGCGGCCCCGTTGGGGTTCATAGAGGCGGCAGAGCAGGCGAATCACTGTGGTTTTGCCTGAACCCGTTGGTCCAACCAGGGCAACATGCTCACCGGCCTCAATCTTGAAGGACAGATTGTTCAGGATCGGTTCGTCTTGTCTGTAGCTGAAGCAGACGTTTTCGAAGACCACTTCACCGGCGCCATGACGGGGGAGGGGCCGGGCATCAGGGGCTTCGATGATTTCGAGAGGTTGCTCCATCAATTCACCGATCCGTTCGATCGCGGTTAAGCCCCCTTGGATCTGGGTGAATCGTTCCGCCAGCTGACGTAGGGGATCAAACAGCCTCTGGGCGTAGAGGATGAAGGTGGTCAGGATGCCAAGCCCCATGGCTCCTCCTGTCACCATCCAGCCACCGAGCGCCAACACCACCGCCACTGCGCAGAGTGCAACCCATTCAAGAAAGGCGGAGATGCTGCTGTCGAAGAAGATGGTGCCGTTGACGGCGTTTCTGTAGGCAGAGCCGGTGCGGGCGAACCGTGCACCATTGACCCGCTCTCGGCGGAACATCTGAACCACTTCCAGACCCTGCAGGTTTTCCTGGAAGTCGGCATTCAGCTGGGAAAGTTCCTCTCGCACGCAGTAGTTGGCCTTCCGATAGCGTTTTTGCAGCCAAAGGACGACCGCGGTCACAGGGATCTGGGTGAGCAGCAACAGCAGCCCGAGTCGCCATTCGAACAGCAGCATGGACGCTGCAATCACGGTCAAGCTGACCAGATCACCGAGGACCCCCACTGCGCCGCTTCCGAAAACCTCCGCGAGTGCGTCAACGTCACTGGTGAGTCGGGTCAGCAGCTTGCCCACCGGCATCCTGTCGTGAAAACGCAGGGACAAGGAGAGGGCGTGTTGAAAAAGATCATCCCGAATGCGGGCGGTGAGCCGTTGACCGACGATCTGGATGTTGAAGGTCTGAACGCCCTGGAAGCCCAGACGCAGCAGAACGGCCAGAAGCAGAAGCCCCACCAGAACTCTGATGGATTCCTGCACTGACAGATCCGTCAGCCATGGCAGGCGTGATTCATCCCGGAGCACACTGATCGCCTGGCCCACCAGCAGAGGTTGGATGGCGCCTGCAAGGGCCACCGGCACCAGCAGTGCGAGGGTCAGCAGCAGGCGTCGCCTGTCGTGCACAAGGTATTTCCCCAGCCTTACAACCCGTTGCCAGTCACTGACTGCTGCCATCAGGTTGATGCTCCGATCGGCAGGGATGCAGTTCGCATGGCCTCGATGATCGACCGCAGTTCCCCACCGTCCAGCCTCAGTGCCAGTGGATGCCCCACCAACCGTGCAGTGGACTGGAACAGGTCTTCAATGGCGAGAAGTCCGTTGTCCCGCAGGGTGCGTCCCGTGGCGACCAGATCGACAATCGCTTCAGACATGCCTGTGATCGGCCCAAGCTCCACCGACCCGTTCAGATGAACAAGCTCGACCGGTAGGTCGAGGGCATCGAAGAACTCTCTAGCGCAGTGGGTGAATTTGCTCGCAACGCGGCAATGGGGTGGAAGGTCGGCGGCTCGGCGGTAACCGCTGTTCTCCTTGACCGCCACAGCCATTCGGCAGCCGCCGAAACCGAGATCAACGAGTTGGGCCACGGGCAGCTGATGTTCCCGCAGGACGTCGTACCCGACCACGCCCAGCTGGGCTTGGCCGTAGGCCACGTAGGTGGGCACATCTCCATTCCGGACCAGAAGAGCCCGTGCCCGTCCGCAGGGTGTGGGCAGCATCAATTGGCGGTTATCCGGATCGAGCACGGCGGAGAAATCCAGTCCTGCTTTGGCGAAGCGGGCGACAGAACTTTTTAGTAGGGCACCCTTGGCCAGTGCGACGGTGATCATGGGGTCAGCGTCGACCAGAAATCCAGGCAGGACTTTAACGATGCAAACCTCCGTCCACGCTCTGCCTGTCCTGCAGGACAACATCATTTGGATCTGGGTTTGTCATCAGGAGGCGGTGGTTGTCGATCCGGCCATTGCGGCCCCTGTCGAGCGCTGGCTCCAGGATCGACAGCTCAACTTGATTGCGATCCTTCAGACCCACCACCACGCCGATCACATCGGTGGGACCCCTGATCTGCTCAAGGTCTGGCCAGCGGCGGAAGTCGTTGCAGCCAGTGCCGATCGCACCCGAATCCCCTTTCAGACCGTGTCCGTGAAGGACGGAGATCGCTTCGACTTGTTCGGCAACAACGTTCAAGTGTTCGATGTGGCGGCGCATACCGCGGCGCACATTGCTTTTTTCATCCCTGAAGCTTTGCCATCACCGAGTCGACCCCTCCTTTTCTGTGGCGACACCCTGTTTTCCGCCGGATGTGGGCGGCTTTTTGAAGGAACGCCGGCTCAGATGCATCGCGCGATGCGCATTTTTGATTCGCTGCCGGACGACACCTTGGTGTGTTGTGCCCATGAGTACACCGAGGGGAATCTGCGCTGGGCACTGGAGCAGCGACCGACAGATTCAGCCATCGAACATCGTTATCGCGATGTTCAATCACGACGCTCACGGGGAGAGCTGAGTCTTCCCAGCAGCATTGCTATGGAGCGGCTAACGAACCTCTTTATGCGGGCGGAATCTGTTGAGGAGCTCGCTGCGTTGCGTCATCACAAGGACCACTGGCGTGCATCCTGATCCCGGAGGGATACAGGATGGCGGTTGAGCCATGACGCAATCGGATCCCGCCTCGGGTACCCGTTGGATAATCCTCATTCAGTGGG
>CAZJLQ010000136.1:0-4751 GCA_964546675.1 uncultured Synechococcus sp. | reverse complement strand
AGCTGGCCTCCTCTTGATCAGCAGTTATTTCCTCACAGGTGCAGCGCAATCAGGCTGGACGGCCTATCCACCGCTGAGCATCACAACACCTGCAACTGGGCAGATTATCTGGATTCTGAGCGTCCTTCTCCTTGGTGGAAGTTCAATCTTTGGTGGCATCAACTTCATCGCAACCATTCTGAAATTGCGGCGCCCAGGATTGAAGTTGATGCAACTTCCGATGTACTGCTGGGCCATGCTTGGCACCAGCATTCTTGTGGTTCTTTCAACGCCTGTACTGGCTGGAACCTTGGTGCTGCTGAGTTTCGATATCGTTGCTCATACAGGTTTTTTCAACCCAACTCTCGGCGGCAATGTTGTCGTGTACCAGCATCTCTTCTGGTTTTACTCACACCCGGCCGTCTACATCATGGTGCTCCCAGCCTTCGGACTGGTCAGCGAAATTCTGCCTATCCACGCCAGGAAACCCTTGTTTGGCTACACAACAATGGTGTATTCGATCATGGCAATTGTTGGTCTAGGCCTGATTGTCTGGGCACACCACATGTTTACCAGTGGCACTCCCCCGTGGATGCGCTTGTTCTTCACCATTGCCACAGCCTTCATCGCTGTTCCAACCGGCATCAAATTTTTTAATTGGCTGGCCACACTCTGGGGAGGGCGAATCAGTCTTAACAGTGCAGTGTTGTTCTCCTGCGGTTTCATCGTCAATTTTGTTTTGGGCGGCATCACCGGCGTCGCTCTGGCCCAGGTGCCTTTCGACATTCATGTCCATGACACCTACTTTGTGGTCGCGCATTTTCACTACATCGTCTTCGGTGGGTCGGTGTTCGTGATCTTCGCCTCCATCTACCACTGGTATCCGAAGTTCACGGGCCGCATGTTGAACGAGCATCTCGGCCGCCTCCACTTTGCGCTCACCTTCATCGGGTTCAACCTCTGCTTCGGCCCCCAGCATTGGCTTGGGCTGAATGGCATGCCTCGGCGTGTAGCGGAGTACGACCCTCAGTTCACCTTGATCAATCAGATCAGCTCGGTGGGCGCACTGCTAATGGCGATCAGCACACTGCCTTTTCTGTGGAATGTGATTCACAGTGCCTTTGCGGGAGAGCGGGCTGGGGACAACCCCTGGAATGCCCTCACACCCGAATGGCTCACCAGCTCACCGCCTCCTGTGGAGAACTGGGTTGGTGAAGCCCCATTGGTTGAGGAGCCCTACGGCTACGGCATCCCTGCGGAGGCCTTCGACCTGGCCGCAGCAAGCGGCCGTGATCTCTGGAGCAGCGGCAAATGACCACAATTCCCGTCGAACAGACCAATCCCGACCACGGTGATGCCGTGGAGAGTCACAACCACGAGACCCATGGTGATTTCCGCCTGTTCGGTCTCGCCACATTCCTGGTGGCCGATGGAATGACCTTTGCGGGGTTCTTTGCGGCCTACCTGACCTTCAAAGCCGTGAACCCTCTGCCGGCCGGAGCCGTTTATGAGCTCGAACTGCCGTTGCCGATCCTCAACACAATCCTGCTGCTGGTTAGCAGCGCCACCTTTCACCGCGCAGGGCAGGCCCTGCATCACGGGGCGATGCAACGCTGCCGTCGATGGCTGCTGATCACCGCCGCACTGGGTTTGGCTTTTCTGGTCAGTCAGATGGTGGAGTACTTCACCCTCCCTTTCGGTCTGACTGACAACCTCTATGCGAGCACCTTCTACGCAGCGACAGGGTTCCACGGACTGCACGTCACGCTTGGTGCCCTAATGATCCTGATCGTCTGGTGGCAGGCACGATCCAATGGAGGGCGAATTAGCAGCAGTCATGCCTTTCCTTTGGAAGCTGCTGAGCTCTACTGGCATTTCGTTGATGGGATCTGGGTGATCCTCTTCGTGATCTTGTATTTGCTGTGATGCCTTGCCGTAGTTGGCAAGAGAGGTCACAATTCAGTTGAATCAGTGGATGAAATGCTGGTCGGAAACGAACTGCTTGATAAGGCCAGATCCCTGAGCAATCGGCCAGAGGATGAAATTGCACGGGGTTGCGGATACGTGGGCCCCAGTGGACGCGTGCTGCGCAAAAGCTTTTATCGCGCTCTTGTGGAAGCAAAGGGGTACAAAATCCCCTCCACCACTGGCGGAAGCGGCGGAAGCCGCGGCAGGCAAGCTGAATTCCGAACCCGTGTGCACGGCAACGGGAATTTGCTCATTGGCCATGCCTACACACGACGGCTCGGTCTTGAACCAGGTCAGGAATTCAAGATCGAACTGCATCGCGATTCAGGTTCCATCTGGCTTCTCCCCATCGAAACGGATCTGATCAGTGAAGTATCCGGTGGCGAAGCCGTCGCCATTGAAGAGGCAGTTTGAACCTGAGGTGTCTATGACGCCTGCTACATCCAACCATTCGCGGCCAACCAGTCACGGCTGAGATCGGATTGGCGTGCATCTGAAGCGGTTGACATCCCTGCAGCGGGTCCCGTTTCAAGGAGCCTTTCCGCATAGCGGGCCAGCTGATCGGCCTCCAAATTGAGCCGATCACCCACCGCAAGTTTGCTGAGCGTGGTCACACTCCAGGTGTGTGGAATGACCGCCAGCGAAAAGTCCACGCCATCGGACGAACATCGAGCCACCGTCAGGCTGATCCCATCAACGGCGATGCTCGCCTTTTCACAGACATAACGACCGAAACGTGGGTCCTGCCAACGCAAGGAGAGATTCCACGACTGGGGCAGGGCCTCGATCGCTGTCACCTCACCGCACGCATCGACATGGCCACTCACAAGATGGCCACCGAGTCGATCGCTCAACCGAAGAGCGGGTTCGAGGTTGACGGCACCTCCCCGCTCAGATTTCACTCCGAGCGTGGTGCGGGAGAGCGTTTCCTCACTCACATCGGCCAGGAATCCATCGCCGCTGAGCTCCGCAACAGTCAGGCAGACCCCATCCACCGCAACACTGTCGCCGAGCATCAGGGGGCCAAACGGTCCGCACCCATCGACCAGAACCCCATTGGATCGTTTCTGAACGTGACCCACAGCCCTCACCAGTCCTGTGAACATGGCGTCTTGCCCGCTCGATGCGCCCCCTAGCCATAATCAAGGTAGGCCGGCCTGTCGCCATGGTTGAAATGAGCGTCGCCGGTATCGCCCTGGATGCAGCAAGCCGCACCCCGATCGTCTTGCTCAGGGATCCTTCCGGTCGACGTCAGGTTCCGATCTGGATTGATCAAAGCCAGGCCCACAACATCATGGCCGGCCTTCAGGGGACCGAACCGATCCGTCCGCTCAGCCACGACCTGATGGCAACCCTCCTCGTTGCTGGTGGTCTGACCCTGGATCGCGTCATCGTGCACGCGATTGAGGACAGCACGTTTCATGCCGTTCTCAAACTCGTGTCCAGGACAGAGGAGGTTGAACCACAAGCGGACGAAGACACCTCCGAAATGACCGGTGAGGACTCGGATGTCCTCGACATCGACGCCCGCCCAAGCGATGCGATCGCCCTTGCCGTCAGAACCGGTAGCTCGATCTGGATGCTGGAAGAGGTCGTCGCGGAGGCCTCGATTCCTGTTGATGCTGAAGCAGACGCTGAAGATCAGAGCGCCTTCAACCGCTTCGTCGATGATCTCAGTCCAGCAGCGCTAGTCCGCCACCTGCGGGATCGTCGGGATCAGGGGCAGGACGACACGTCGGATGCCAGCGATGATTCGCCCGCCAGCGATCAACTGTGAAGCGCCCCTTCGGTGGGGGGCGGCCCATCAGTTTGTTCACACTGGGCACGATGCGTGCCGTGGCATCCAGCGCACAGATGACAGCTGTTCTCGATGCTGCTGTGGACGCGGGGATCAACCATCTCGAAACAGCACCGGCCTACGGGCCTGCCGAACAGTTTCTCGGGGAGGCAATCGCGAATCTTGCGCGATCCAAGCGCGCCCAACCGCACGAATGGGTGATCACCAGCAAGTTGCTGCCGGGCGTGAATCTCGCTGAGGGGCAACGCCAAATCGAGTCGATCCTCAAGCGACTGAACCGACCTCAAATTGACAATTTGGCGATCCATGGACTCAACCGTCCGGATCACCTGGAATGGGCTCGAGCAGGGGATGGAGCCGCCCTCCTGAACTGGGCGATCTCAAGCGGACGGGTGGTGCAGATCGGTTTCAGCAGCCACGGGTCCCAACAGTTGATCAGGGAAGCGATTCTCTCCGGACGATTTCAATTCTGCTGCCTGCATCTCCACATGCTGGACCCCCAGCGGCTTCCCCTTGCGGAGCTTGCTCTGAAACGTGGGATGGGTGTTCTGGCGATCTCACCAGCGGACAAGGGAGGCCGTTTGCAGGATCCGAGCAGCACCCTGATCGATGACTGCCGTCCGATTCCTCCTCTGCAGTTGGCCTACCGATTTCTTCTCGCTGCAGGAATCTCAACGCTGACGGTGGGAGCTGCCGCACCAGAAGACCTGAGCCTGGCCAAACAACTTGCCCATGCCTGCGATCCCTTGGACTGCAACGAACAGGCTGCTCTTGATCGCCTCACGAAACAACGAAGGCTCCGGCTGGGAGACGCACTGTGCGGACAGTGTCAGGCCTGCCTGCCCTGTCCGAATGAGGTTCCGATTCCGGAGCTGCTTCGCTTGCGCAACCTCACCATCGGCCATGACCTGATCGGCTTCACGCAGGAGCGCTACAACCTGATCGGCAGGGCCGGGCACTGGTGGGAATCGGTGGATGCCTCCGCCTGCAATGCCTGTGGTGCCTG
>CAZJLQ010000135.1:0-4764 GCA_964546675.1 uncultured Synechococcus sp. | reverse complement strand
GTTGCTGGAACATGGCTTCTTCCATGCCGATCCCCACCCTGGAAATCTTCTGGCCCTCAAGGATGGACGGCTTTGTTATCTCGACTTCGGGATGATGAGTGAAGTCAGCCGCGAATCACGCACGGGCTTGATTCAGGCGGTGGTCCATCTGGTGAACCGCAACTTCGGAAAGCTCTCGAAGGATTTCGTCACCCTTGGCTTTCTCGCTGAGGATGTGAATCTCGATCCCATCGTTCCGGCCTTCGAAAAAGTGTTCAGCCAGGCCCTGGAAGCCGGGGTGAACCGGATGGATTTCAAGGCCGTGACCGATGACATGTCCGGTGTGATGTACAAATTCCCATTTCGAGTACCGCCCTACTACGCCCTGATCATCCGCTCACTGGTCACCCTCGAGGGCATTGCATTGAGTGTGGATCCAAACTTCAAAATCCTCGGTGCGGCATACCCCTATTTCGCCAGAAGGCTGATGGAAGACCCCGATCCGCAGCTGCGCCAGAGCCTCAAAGAGATGTTGTTCGACGGTGATGCCTTCCGCTGGACACGACTGGAAAATCTGGTGTCGAGTGCTGCAAGCCAAGCCCAACTTGACCTCGACACTCTCCTGGATCAGCTGTTGGATTTTCTGTTTTCACCCAAGGCGGGTCTGCTAAGGGATCAACTGGTCGACGCCACAGTGGATCGCCTGGACGCTTTGGGCTGGTCGACGATGCAACGTCTCGGGAGGCGTCTTCCAAGACAGCTCCAACCATCCGCCATCGCCAATTCATCGTTGGGTTTCTCGGATCCGCTGCTGCAACTGGAACCGGTGCGGGAACTGATTCAAGTTCTGCAATCGCTCCCAGGCTTCACTCCTGATCTGCTGCTCAAACGAATGCCACGGGTGATGCGCGAACCGGACACGCGACGGATGGGTCTGCAAGTGGCGCAGGGTCTGGCCGAACGCGGAGTTGTCCGTTTGGTGAAGGTGGCCGCTGGAGTAAGCCCCTAGATTCCGGCCACTCTGAATTTCACAATGTTGAGCCGCTTCAGCTGTCGCCACTCCTGTCTGGCCATGGCTGCCGGTTTAGCAATAGCAGTACAAGGCATCACCACCCCCGTGCATGCAGCGAAGGATGTTGCACTCGTCAGTGGTGCCTTCAGGCGCTCAATTCCTGTAAAGGACATCGAACATCTGGCAGAAACCGGAGAGGCGATCGGTCTTCTCAAGAATCTGCTCGACCTTTCCGGCCAGGATCCGAAAGAGGTTTCGAAGTTGCTCAATCAGAAGCTGAATCTTCCCTTGGTGCTGACGAGCCGCTTGGTCAACACCCGGATCGGTGAGGCGATCATTCAAAGAATCGCCAAAATCATCTATCCGATCTACACACCGCAGGCATCCGTGAGTGTTCCTGCTCTGCGCGCCGGCGTGGTGAATGGTCTTCAACTTGAGGAAGGAGGGTTAACGGCAGTGAGCTTCCTGAAGGCCTATCCAAACCAGGTGATGGCCGTGAATCTTCCGGCCCTGTTTTCAGTGATCGAAAAAGCAGAGTCCATCGCCGGACTGGTGAAATTCTTCTCGGATTCCCCTCTGGACGGCCTGAAGAATGAGTCACAGCCCTGACGCCTAGATTCCGGCTCGTTCCTCTGTCCAGCCGGAGTCCGTGTTCCAGAACCTTCGTCGGCGCTTCGCAGCCACCCCTGTGATGCAGGACTGGCCTGGACTAATCGAAGCCTATCGAGCCTGGCTTCCGGTCACAGCAGCAACTCCAGTCATCACCCTCCGTGAAGGAGCCACGCCGCTGATCCCTGTGCCTGCCGTCGCCGAACGCATCGGCAACGGCGTCAAGGTGTTCGTCAAATACGACGGTCTCAATCCGACAGGCTCCTTCAAAGATCGCGGCATGACGATGGCGATCAGCAAAGCGAAGGAAGCCGGTTGTGAAGCGGTGATCTGTGCCAGCACCGGCAACACCAGCGCGGCGGCCGCGGCCTATGCACGCAGGGGAGGCATGCGTGCCTTCGTTCTGATCCCTGATGGATATGTCGCTCAGGGCAAGCTCGCTCAAGCGCTCGTGTATGGAGCGGAAGTGTTGGCGATCCGTGGAAACTTCGACCGAGCCCTGGACATCGTCCGAGAGGCAGCAGAGAAATATCCCGTCACCCTGGTCAACTCTGTCAATCCCTTTCGACTGCAGGGTCAGAAAACAGCGGCTTTCGAAATCGTTGATGCCCTTGGGGATGCTCCGGACTGGCTCTGTATTCCGATGGGTAATGCCGGCAACATCACGGCCTACTGGATGGGTTTTCAGGAGTACCGGCAGGCCGGACACAGCCGCAGCCTGCCCCGCATGATGGGCTTCCAGGCCAGTGGATCAGCACCCTTGGTGAACGACACCACAGTCACCGATCCAGAGACGATCGCCACCGCGATCCGCATCGGCAACCCGGTGAACAGGGCCAAGGCGATCGCTGCCCGCAAAGCGAGCAACGGAGCCTTTCTCGATGTGACCGACGCTGAAATCATCGAGGCCTACAAGCTGCTCGGTGGTCAGGAAGGAATCTTCTGCGAACCAGCCAGTGCTGCTTCGGTCGCCGGACTCCTGAAGCGCAGAGAGGAGGTGCCAGCCAACGCCACAGTCGTGTGCGTTCTTACAGGAAATGGCTTGAAGGATCCCGATTGCGCAATCAACAACAACGATGCCGCCTTCCATACGGATCTCGACCCCAATCTGACCACGGTGGCGGGGGTGATGGGGTTCTGATCAAGCTCATCCCCGTAAGACGCCAGCCAAGCCCAGATCACCATGCCCCCTTAGCGGGGGCTTTTTTAATGGCTTTTCATGACATATCCCGTCCAGACAATCAACAAAGCGACTGAGGAAGACGTCGAACAACCACCCCCACAACTTGGGGAAATCCCCCCTCTACTCAGCCCCGGAACCACGCCCCAACTCTCCACAGACTGAGCAAAAGTGGAAAAACCCGATTTTCCCCACAGCGGGGAAATCGTTTTCCTGCGGCGTTCAATCCTCTAGGCCCTGCCCAACACTCGCTTTTAAAGCGTTTTCCCCAAATTCCGCAGGCCCTACGACTACGGCTGTTTTTCTTTTTTTCTTTTCAATAAAACAGCTTTAGAACAACCGAAAAAGAGAAACGAATCCCATTGCACTTCGCACAGGCCTGTGAAACCGTGGTGCAGCACCGATCGGGATCCGGCTCAAAAGCACGATGAAAGTGGTTTGCTCCCAGTCGGAACTCAACGCGGCTTTACAGCTCGTCAGTCGTGCTGTTGCGACGCGTCCGACCCATCCGGTTCTCGCCAATGTGCTCTTGACCGCTGACGCCGGTACCGGCCGTTTGAGCCTGACCGGGTTTGATCTCAATCTCGGCATTCAGACTTCACTTTCCGCCAGTGTTGAATCGAGTGGTGCCATCACACTGCCGGCTCGTCTGCTCGGTGAAATCGTGTCCCGCTTGTCCAGCGATTCACCGATCACCCTTGCCACGGAAGAGTCCGGAGAACAGGTGCAACTCACAAGTCTGAGTGGCAGTTATCAAATGCGGGGAATGCCCGCTGACGATTACCCAGACCTACCGATGGTCGAGAGTGGTAAGTCGCTCAAGCTTCAGGCCACTGGGTTGGTTGAAGCCCTTAAGGGCACCTTGTTTGCCAGCAGTGCTGATGAAGCCAAGCAGTTGTTGACCGGTGTGCACCTTCAATTCAACCAACGCTCTCTTGAAGCTGCTGCCACAGATGGGCATCGCCTCGCCGTTTTGCAGGTCAACGATGCACTGCAAGCTGATCCAGCTGTTGATCTCGACTCCACTGATAACGCTGCTGAGGAGAGTGCGGATCTGGCGGTGACCCTGCCTGCCCGATCCCTTCGGGAGGTGGAGCGTTTGATGGCTGGCTGGCGCTCAGAGGAACCCGTCAGTTTGTTCTGCGACCGGGGACAAGTCGTCTTTCTCGCCGCCGATCAGATGGTGACCAGCCGAACCTTGGAAGGCACCTATCCCAATTATCGGCAGCTCATTCCGGATGGTTTCAGCCGCACTCTGGGGTTGGACCGCCGAGGCTTGATTGCCGCCCTTGAACGGATTGCGGTTCTGGCGGATCAACACAACAACGTTGTCAAGTTCAGCAGTGAACCCGAGCAGGGGCTGGTGCAGATCAGTGCTGATGCCCAGGATGTCGGCAGTGGGTCCGAGTCTTTGCCTGCCAACCTGAGTGGGGATGCCATGCAGATCGCCTTCAATGTCCGGTACCTCTTGGATGGCCTAAAGGCCATGGGCAGCGAACGGGTTGTGCTGCACTGCAATGCACCGACCACGCCGGCGGTGCTCAAACCCGAGCAGGACACTGATGGCTTCACCTACTTGGTGATGCCTGTCCAGATCCGATCCTGATTTGAGCCTTCCCGATCAGCTGCTGCTCAGTGATCTGTTGCATCACACGGTGCGTTGTGAGCTGGGATTGGATCATGGACCGGGGGTGATGGCTTGGATGCATCCACCGGTGCATCGTCTGCTCGGGTGGGTGAGTCGTCCCTCGGCCTTGCGTCTGGCACGGGAAGTGTGGCGACTGGATCAGTGCTGTGGATTCACCGATCAACAGATTTATGTGCGTGGTGAGCCGTCCCTCACCGATCAGGTGACCCTGGACCGTTTGCCCACACTGATGGATGCGGATCTTCTCGATCGCCATGGCGACCGACTGGCTTCGGTGGTGGATTTGGTGTTTGAGCCCTCCACCGGCATGATCCGTCACTACCTCGTTGCGCGCAG
>CAZJLQ010000134.1:0-4801 GCA_964546675.1 uncultured Synechococcus sp. | reverse complement strand
GGATCGTTGTCACTCTTGAGTGCACCGAATGCCGGTCCGTTCCCGCTTCCGAAAAACGCTCTCCAGGTGTGTCTCGTTACACCACTGAGAAGAACCGTCGGAACACCACTGAAAGGTTGGAACTGATGAAGTTCTGCCCACAGCTCAACAAGATGACTCTTCACAAAGAGATCAAGTGAGCCGTCACTGAATTCAGCCGACCAACCTTTTTAAGCATTATGTCCAGCTCCTTTTTCAAGAAGCGCCTCTCTCCGATCAAGCCCGGAGATCCCATCGATTACAAGGATGTTGATCTCCTCAAGAAGTTCATCACCGAACGCGGCAAGATCCTTCCCCGCCGCTTGACCGGTCTCACTGCGAAGCAACAGCGGGATCTCACCAACGCCGTGAAACGTGCTCGCATCGTTGCACTGCTTCCCTTCGTGAACCCCGAAGGCTGATCGGAACTTCTCAGAAACCTGGTTTCAACCCCCAGGATGTTGTTGGAGTTGTCCTGAAGGGACAGCCTGTCCTTGGCAAAGTCAAATCCGTCAAGGGCAACCGGGTTGTGGTTGGTTTTGCCGGCTCCCGTCAGGACCAGGATGTCCCTGCCAGGGAGCTGTACCAATTCGCAGCTCTGAGTGAAGACGCCAAAGCTGAAGCCTTGCCGTCGGTCGAACGGCTCCAGGCCTACGCCTTACCGGAACGTGATCTGGCTGCTGCCTGGTGGCTGTTCGCCTCTGACCTGAAGGCCTCCGCAACCCCCGATGAGAGTCCTGTGCTCTCGGTGGAAGATCTTGCGGAGCTCCTGCTCGATCAGGTTGGTTTGATGGAGCTTGGAGCCCTCTGGCGTTGGCTGCATGGGGAGCAGCAATGGTTCCGCTTGCGACGTGACAAAACAGTCCAGCCTCGCAATCGCAACGACATTCGTCGTGACCGCCTGAAGCAGCGCCAGGCTCAACTGGCCAAGCAGGCGGCTCAACACCAGCTTGATCTACTCGCTGACGATGCCCCAATCAGCGCCGAACGGTTGGCTCAGCTGACGCCCCGGTGGCGGCAAACCCTGGAGCAGTGTCTTGATCTGTCTTGTCTTGATGACGCCAGCATTCGAGCCGACACCGAGATTCAGGACGATCTCAAGGCACTGGGAATTCCTCCGGAGCGTGGCGCTTTGCGTCAGTGGCTGATCAGGCGAGGGTTGTTGGACCCCCATCAGCCCGACGGGTTGCGAGGCAGCGTCTGGTCCGCAGGGTTTTCAGATGACCTCTGTGCCGAAGCAGACCGGTTGATCGAACGCTCATCACAGCTCTGCGACGGCGATGGGCAGCGTCTGGATCTGACCGGTCACAGCGTTTACACCGTCGATGACGCTGATACCCGGGAAATTGACGATGGTCTGTCGCTGGAAGACGCCAACGATGGTCTCTGGATCTGGATTCACATCGCTGATCCAGCCCGGTTGATCGCTCCAGGCAGCGCCCTAGATCTGGAAGCCAGACGTCGTGCCACAAGCCTCTACCTGGCTGATGGCACCCAACCGATGCTGCCGATGGCGCTCGCTGCAGGGGTGCTCAGCCTTCGGGCTGGACATCGATGTCCTGCCCTCAGTGTCGCCGTTCGCCTCGATGATCACGGTGCCATCGCGGAGCAGCGGCTCGAACGCACCTGGATCAAGCCTCGCTATGGACTGACCTACGAGGATGCTGACGACTTGATCGAGCTGGCCCCGCCCGGGGATGACGCACTCTCCCGTTTGGCGTCGTTGCTTCAGCGTCGACAACGCTGGCGGGAATCCCAAGGGGCTTTGCTCTTTGATCGTTCTGAAGGGCGCCTTCGGCGCAAGGACGACCAGTTGGATCTTCAGATCATCGACCCATGTCCCTCCCGCCTGATGGTGAGTGAGGCCATGTTGTTGATGGGCGCAGCGATTGCTGAATTCGGCCGTGATTCCAATCTGCCGCTCCCCTTCCGAAGCCAGCCTCCGGCAGAACTCCCTTCAGCGGACGAATTGCAGCAGATCCCTGAAGGACCAGCTCGGGACACCGCGATCAAGCGCTGTCTGAGTCGGGGTGTGCAGGGCACCACCCCCATGGCCCACTTCAGTCTTGGTCTCTCGGCCTATGTGCAGGCCACGTCACCGATCCGCCGCTATGCCGATCTGCTTGTTCACAGGCAACTAATTGCCTGTTTGGACGAGACGCCTCCCATGACGGAAAGTCAGCTGAGTGAATGCATCAGCGATCTCGAGAATCCTTTGCGGCAATCCATTCAGATCAGTCGCGAAGACCAACGCCACTGGCAACGTATCTGGTTTGCAGAACGCAAGGAAGAGCTCTGGTCGACGCAGTTTCTGCGATGGTTGCGGCCTCAGGATCGTCTTGCCCTCGTTCACGTGGATGCCATGGCGATGGGCCTTGTTGGGATACTCGAGGGTGCTGAGCCGCTTGTCGGCGACAGCTTGTCTCTGCGTGTCATCCCTGATGGGGATGAGTCAGAGCAGCTGCGCCTGGTTGTCAGCTGAGAACCCGAAGCACCCTCAGCCATGGTCCCCAGGGGTTGTGGGCAGCCAGGAGGGTGAGGGACTGGCCGTTACGGGTGTCCTGGAGTGAAGCCTGGACTGCCGGTTCGAGCGTGATCAATGGGAATGACTCTTTCGTTGTGTGCAATGTCCAATTGCCTTCAGCAGTCGTGCGCAGCTGTCCCCGAACCGTTTCTGCATAGCGAGGGGATGGACCCTGGTCTGGTGTTGGGAGCGTCAGTCCAGCAGCCAGTTCGCGACTGATTTCCCCTGAATCCGTTAGCCCTTCCGGATCTCTGCAGGCCCGCAGTTGAGCATCTCGCCAATCGGCATGCCAGGTGGGCCAAGTCCAGATCGGCATTACGGCGGCGGGCGCCTGCGGCTCCTGAATCAACGCCTCCTGAAGCGGTCGGATCGGAAGATCCGAAACCGCCATGCGCTGACCCACGGCCATGGCTGCAGCCAGCCCAGCGGCTTGGCCGATGTTCATGATCAAAGGTTGAAGGCGCGTTGCTCCATTGGCCATATGGCTGACGCTGAAGGCTTTGTCGGCGATCAGGAGATTGGCGGTGGATGGGCTGATCAGCGCCTTGTAGGAAATGCAAAAGGGTGTACCGGTCCAACGTCCTCCCCAGCGGCAGCTTTTCGGTGCCAGGGGCCAGTCCTCGCCTGGGTAGTGATGGTCATTGACGTAGGTGCCGACAGCGATGCTTGTGCACTCCCCCCCTTCATCCATGGGCAAAGGGCCCCGTTTTGCCTGCGGGTGCAGCGGCAGGATGTCGCGTTCCGACACCACCTCCAACCCTTTGAGACGCCGCCCTTCACGCCAATAGGGCATCAAGGCGAGTTCAGGTTTCTTGCCGGGGAACCCCTGGCCTGGTTGCAGCCAACCACCACTGCAACGCTGCAAGGTGTTCAGAAACATGCTGCTGTGGGCTTGCATCTCGGCATTGAGGTCAGCCCTGCGGTCGGGCTCGGCTGCGATGCAACGCTCCAAACCGTGATGCCAGTCATTGCCATCAATCGGCCAGTTCAGCATCACCAGACCACCGGGTAGATGGCCGTAGGTGAGCATTCGTTCCAGCCCGAATCCATCGAAACAGTGTTCGAAGGGAGCTTCGGGCGGGTGCAAGGGGAGCTCCGGTGCGCGTCCCTCACCGCATTGGCCCATCACAACCCAGGTCGGAGATTGAATCGGTTGGGCCTTGAAGAACGGGTCCCGTTCCAGTCGGTCGCGCGGTGGAGCGCTGGGTTCGTCCCAGACCTCCTGAGCTTCCCAGCCAAAACGAAAGGGAACCTCCGCCAGCGCCATTAGGTCCCCAAGGTCGCTGCCATCGATCAACACCTCCGCGCTCAGTTGGGTTGTGACCTTGTCGTGGCAAACGACGACAGCTTCAATGCGATCTTCGCTTCGCACCACGTCCAGCAACTGGGTGCTGTTCCACCAGCAGAGTTTCGTCTCACGCGTCACCCAGTCCTGGAGGACCGCTTCAGCCTGATCGGGTCTGAAGCCAAAACAGCTCACCCAGTTCTGATCAAGGCCTTCTGGAACACGTTGATCCAGCTCCCTCAGCAAGGCCCCCCAGAGGCCGCTTTGCCAGCAGCTGAGTTCATGTCCATCGGGAGCGCTCACACCCGCGGCACTCAGCATTCCCCCCAGCCAGATCCCTGGCGTGAGCAGCAGGGTCGTCGCCCCTGATCTGGCGGCCTGAAGCGCTGCGGCGACGCCTCCTGATCCCCCTCCCCAGACGATGACATCCCATGCCATGAGCCGATCCATTCCTTACGACCGAGTGGAAATCCTGGGGGTTTCTCCGTGCTGGAGGCCTGATCCTTGACGTCTGGAGAGGCCAGCTAAGGGTTGGGACGAAAGTTGGTCGTTAGGATCCGGCGTCGCGCGGAGTTGTGGAGAAACCACATTCAGGATGACCTACACACTCACAACTCCGCTGTATTACGTCAATGCCAGCCCCCATCTGGGGAGTACCTACACCACAATCGCCTGCGACGCTCTAGCGCGATTCCAGCGGCTGGAGCGTCAGCAGGTGCTGTTCATCACAGGCGTGGATGAGCATGGTCAAAAGATTCAGCGCACAGCGGAAGATCAGGGGGTCGGTCCCCAGGAGCACTGTGATCGGATCAGTGCCACATACCAGGAGCTCTGGAGCCGCTGGCAGATCAGTCAGGATCGATTTGTTCGCACAACGGATCCGCGTCACCTGGAACTGGTCCAACAGTTTTACAGCCGCGTTCAAGCCTCAGGAGATGTGATCAAGGGACGTCAGACCGGTTGGTATTGCGTCG
>CAZJLQ010000133.1:0-4805 GCA_964546675.1 uncultured Synechococcus sp. | reverse complement strand
CGAGCCCCGGCAAAGGTTTCAACACCCGCCACAGCATCGGCAGGTCGCGACGGAAGGCCGAAAACAACAGAAGGGTGATCCCCGTGAGCACGACGGCGACTGGCCCCTTGACCAGAACCGCCAGTCCGAGGAGAAGCCAGGCCGGCCACCAACGCACCCGTTCTGGGTCGACGAAACGGCGCCACTGCTGAAGAAGACTGAGGCCAAGCAGAGAGCACAACAGAGCATCGCTGACGGCAGTGCGGCTCCAGACGAGCACCAACGGCGACAGGGCGAAGGCCAGTGCTGTCGCGAGCGCCGTGAGCACTGGGGCCGCATCGTCGCGCCGCGGCCACTTCAGCACTGTGTCGGCCAGTCCAAGCATCATTGCAATGCTGGCGAGCGCAGACGGAAGCCGAGCTGCAGCGCTGCCAAGGGGATCCCAGATCACGGCGCCCGGCAGGGAGTACCCCAAGGCCATCAGCCAATACACCAAAGGCGGCTTGTCGTATCGCGGCAGACCGTTCACCCGAGGGGTCAACCAATCCCCTGTTTCCTGCATCGCACGACCGGCCGCAGCAAAAAGCGGCGGCGTTTCATCCATGACCCCGGTATTCCCAAGTCGCCATAAGCAGATCAGGGAGCCAAGGCCCATCACCAGCCACAGCACCCGACGCCGCTGTCGGCCAGACACCACCACGGCAGACCCCTCAGTGCATGGCGGTGATGTTGCCATCCGCGGCAAGTCCCTCCCGAATCCAGGTCTCAACCCGCTGGCTGAACACCGCGCGTGATGCATGGCGTTCCACCCAGTCCCGGCAGGCCCTTCGCTGAATCGTTTCACACCTGGACACCGCCGCCGTCAGGGCAGAGACGTCATCGGGGTTGACGAGGAGGCCAGTGCCGCCGGAACAAATCAGTTCTCCTGGACCGCCCCGGTCATAAGCAATCACGGGCACACCACAGGCCATGGCCTCCACCACAACATTTCCATAGGCCTCATTCCATTTCGGAGTGTTGAGGAGGGCCCGACAGCTTCCGAGCTCCTTCTGCAAATCAGATGTGGACAAGAACCCCCGCCATTCGATCGTGCCGGCGGGCACCGCAGCCTCCACGGCTTCGGCATAGGCATCGTCTTCACGCAATCCCCAGACCAACAATCGATCACCGAGCGCTGCCGCTGCCGCCGCTGCATCCTCCAGCCCCTTTTCCGGTGCAATCCGGCCAGCCCATCCCAGAGGCCCGCCGCCCTCCTCCCGGAAGGTGTACTGCGACAGGTCAAAACCATTTCCAACCACCCGCGCCGGCTGCAGAAGATCGAAATCAGAGGCCTGGCGAAGGGTGTGAAACGCCAGTCGCCCTTGATTCCAGCGCGACACCGACTCAATCGCCCGTTTCATCACCGTGGAGACAGCCCCCATGCTGATCAGATGAAACAGGGGAGCCGAGACCCACGGTGTGATCCAAAGCGGCAGCCAGTCGTAACCGAAATTCAGCACTGCGTCGGCCTCAGCAGACAAGCGCAATGCCTCTTCGAGCATCGCCGGCAACACACCCATCGAAGGGATCAGAACCGGTGCATCCGTATCGGCGTGCTGCCAGCTCGGTTGATCGGCCCCAGCCACCTCCACAAGCTTGATCGACTCGTTGGAGCACCCCGCAGGCAGTGAGGATCCCCTTGGGGCGACCAGGGTGAGCTGGTGTCCTTGTTGTGCGAGCCCCTGAACCAGGGAGGACAACGTCAGTTCGACACCCCCGCCTGCTCCACTTCCGACCCAGCCGATCGGGGTACTGACCAGCACGAGCCGGAGAGAACGATCAGTCATGAGTTCAAACGCACCTCGGGTTCCCAGAGACGCCGACGCTGACTGACGAAGATCACCGACATCAGCACCATCAGCACGCCGACCCACTGCAGGGGATCCAACCGCTCCCCAAGCAACCACCCCCCTGTCGCGAGCGCGAACACGGGCGTGAGAAAACCGAGGCTGCTGAAACTGGTCAGATCGCGCCTGTTGGCGAACCAGAAAAAGAGGCCATAGGCCAGTGCACTGCCCAGCAGGCTGGCGTAGATCATGCGTGACCAATCGGCGACATCCCACGCCGGCAGCAAGGATCCCTGTTCAAGTTCTGCGATCAAGAGCAGCGGCAGTCCACCCAGCAGCATGTGCCAGGCCGTGGTGGCCACTGGATCGCTATGCCGACAGGCGAATCGGATCAGAACGGTGCCGACGGCCATCGCCAGGGCAGCAAGAAGCATCGTGACCTCTCCAGGCTGAAACGCCAGGCCGACGCTGGGAAGATCACGCAGCAACCACCAGTGGGCAAGCAGCTCGGATGGGACCCCGAGGCAGAGGATGCCGGCGAAGCCAAGACCCAGACCGATCCAACCGACAGGATTGATCGATTCTGAAAAGAGCGCTCGGGCCAACAGGGCAACAAGCAGCGGCTGACAATCGATCAGAACCGAACCCAGCCCAGCCCCTGTCCCCGCCAGTCCATGGGCGAGCAAGCCCTGAAACAGGCATGCATCCACAAGAGTGAACAGGGCAAACCAACCGAGATCACGGCGATCAAGCAGCAAAGGTCTGCCGCTGATCAGCACCCAGATGAGAAGTACCAGCCCCGCCGGCAGCAGGCGCAAGCCCGCAACAAACCATCCTCCTCCGGTCTCGAGCAAAGGGGTCATGGCCGTCATGGCCGTTCCCCAGAGAATGAACGGCAGCAGCAAAAGCGACCAGAGGCGGAGATTGGCCATGGCGGGCGGCTTCATCGACCTTTTTTAAGATCCAGCGTGAAGTGGATGTGAGACATGGTCTGGCCCTGGCGCCGAAAATCCCGCAAACGCATCGCGCGTGTCGTCATGGAGGGGCCCATCAATGGCGCCACCCGCCAACGGGTTCTCAAAGCCCTGCGCGAAGTTGAAGAGCGGGAATTCCCTGCACTGCTCCTCCGCATTGATAGCCCCGGCGGCACCGTCGGTGACAGCCAGGAAATCCACGCCGCCTTGCTGCGGCTGAGATCCAAGGGCTGCCATGTGGTGGCCAGTTTCGGGAACATCTCAGCCTCCGGTGGCGTGTACATCGGTGTTGCTGCTGAAAAAATCGTTTCGAACCCAGGAACGATCACCGGATCGATTGGCGTGATTCTTCGGGGCAATGATCTCTCCAAGCTGTTTGAGCGGATCGGGATCCGTTTCGACACCGTGAAGAGTGGATTGTTCAAGGACATTCTCTCGCCGGACCGGCCTCTATCCGATGCAGAACGGTCGCTGCTTCAGCAGTTGATCGACAGCAGTTACGAACAGTTTGTGTCGGCTGTTGCCGAGGGTCGAAACCTCAGCAAGGACACGGTGCGTTCGTTCGCCGACGGACGCGTGTTCACCGGCGAACAGGCTGTCGATCTCGGTTTGGTGGATGAACTTGGGGATGAGGATGATGCCCGCCGACTGGCCGCCCGCCTGGCCGACCTGGACGAAGACGAAGTGAAACCCGTGACACTCGGGAAGAGCCGGCGCAAGCTCTCAGGGCTCCTGCCAGGATCGAGTCTCCTCAAGCAGGTCCAGGACAGGGTCAGTCTTGAATTGATGGGTAGCGGTCAGATTCTGT
The DNA here is from genome assembly GCA_964546675.1 of uncultured Synechococcus sp. Classification (GTDB taxonomy): domain Bacteria; phylum Cyanobacteriota; class Cyanobacteriia; order PCC-6307; family Cyanobiaceae; genus Parasynechococcus. The sequence goes on along the minus strand of CAZJLQ010000133.1, from coordinate 1,218 downwards.
GGCTCCACCGTCCATGAGCGACCCCGATCAGCGCCTCGTCGGTCTGCGAGGAGCAACAACCTGCGCTGACAACACTGCCCAGGCCATTGAAACGGCCACTGCTGAACTGATCGATGCCCTGGTTGAGCGCAACAGTCTCCTGCCGGAACAGATCGTCTCCCTGACGTTTTCCGTTACGGCCGACCTGAATGCCTGCTTCCCAGCGGCCGTGGCACGCCGGCGGGAGGGCTGGCACTCCGTTGCCCTGCTCGATTGTCAGCAAATGGCGGTCGTCGGTGACTTGCCGCGCTGCATCCGCCTGCTGGCCCATGTGTGGTTGCCGGTGGACAGATCACCAACCCATCCGTATCTCGAGGAGGCCCGTCTTCTCCGTCCGGACAGACTCAGTCACAACTGACAGCTCGGGGGCCGGCCCATCGGGCGGACTTCCAGGCGTGGGACTCAGGAGAATCCTGACAATTAATTGTGTGAGATGTTCCGCACCCTGTTCCTGGCTGGGGCCCTCGCTGCGTCATCCGCCCTGGTCGGACTGCAGTCAACTCCCGCCATAGCGCAAGGAACCCCTGGGCTCCTCGAGTTTCGCTGGGACAGCGACCCCTCCTATCGGAAGCTGTATTACTACCTCACGTCAACGTTGGAGAACGACCGCGCTGAGTGGTATCTCACCCTCCGCGAAAAGGATCGGAAAACCGCGTTCATGAAACTGACGATCACGATTCCGGACTATTTCGATTCGAAGCTCAAACCAGGCCGGATGGCGCTCTGCCGTGTGTCCAAAGGAAGCATGCTGAGCCGCTCACGCTGCCTCGAGGAAATTCCGGCCACGATCGAGGTCAACGAGAAGCAGACGGCGATCGAGGTCTTCCCTGATCAACCCGTCTCCGTGGAAGGCGACTACGCCCTGCGGATCAAGCTGTTCAATCCGCAGGGGCAAAGGATGTATCAGCTCAATGCTCTGATTCAGGCACCCGGCGACGTTCCGATGTCCGGCTATGTCGGCAGCTGGTTGATTGATATGGACTGACTGGTCTGACTGGTAAATTTCACAGTTCTGTTCGGCCGGACGCCTAATCACATCCAATGACGAAACGAACCCTGGGAGGAACCAGCAGAAAGCGCAAGAGGGTGTCCGGCTTCCGCGTCAGGATGCGGTCTCACACCGGTCGTCGGGTGATTAGGACCCGCCGCAAGCGGGGGCGTTCCCGCCTTGCCGTTTAA
>CAZJLQ010000132.1:0-4839 GCA_964546675.1 uncultured Synechococcus sp. | reverse complement strand
GTTGAACTGGTGCCGAGCGCACGGAACAACGCCGATACCTGGGATCAGGACGCCAGAACAGGCTACGGATGTGGCTGGAGCACTGGGTTGGCATCTGTCCGATCAGGAACGTGATTGCTTGGATCGCCTCCGGATTGAATGCACCGAGCGAATGCCCAACAACCCGTTTCAAAGTGCCTGAGCCGTTGATTCAAGCCCCAGCCGCGTTCTCTTCAGGGTCTGGACTGACAACCACAGGCAGACTCGCGTTGTCCTGTCGCAGCGGGACAACCTTGTCGGGCTTCGGCTCTTCTTTGGGTGGCTCCTGCCGTTGTTCGCAGGCGGTCAAGGCCTCCTGAAGAAGGGAGTCGAATGTGGCTCCCGGCAAGCGATGACGGGCAACTTCGAGAAATGTTCGAGGCAGAGATTCGCCCGCTGCATCGCGAAGGGCAGGATTATTTCTTCGTTGCTCCTGCTCCTCCTGGATGGCGCGGATGAAACGGCGGGTGACATCCCGTTTCGTTGTTGCCTTGATCAGCGTGTCTCTGTCTTGCGTGGAGGGACCCGTCTCCTGCTCCAGTTCAGCGATCCTTCGCTCAAGGCTGACGAACACTTCCTCCGCTTCCTTCCCGATGTGGGCGAGCTGACCGTCGGAGAGATATGGCATATCTGCCACGAAAACCTTGCCGTGGTCCCTCAGGGTGAGAAAGGTTGGCCGTGGTCCCTGACGGTGACCGGACGGTCCGTGTCCGGGAGTGAGGGGCCGTCGGGGCGGTGTAGGACCCGCAGACGAACGACGTCGAGTGGTGCGTTGACTTTTATCAAAAGGCATCGGAATTAACCTGATGTATCGGCGCTGCTATCGGAGACGTGCCCCGATGTGCTTATCAAATCCTAAGTGACGCCTTGATTGACCGTTCTTCGACTGAGGGTTTTGTTGAAATCCGATGCATTCAGGTCGGGACTCCGATCAGGGTCGGGCTGGAGGCATCCGGTTTCGCGAAAATTTCTCCGATGACCCAGGCTTGGTACCCCGTCTGGCTGCAGATATCCAGTGCGATCTGCTTCTGGTCTTCAGGAACAACGATGCAGAATCCGATGCCGAGATTGAAGGTGTGCCACATGTCCCGTTCTGGGATCGCTCCATGAGACTGCAACCAATTGAAGAGCTCTGGACGGTGCCAGCCTTCGCTGTTGATGGAGGCGCCAACGCTTGAAGGGAAGCAGCGGGGAAGGTTCTCCGGCAATCCCCCCCCTGTGATGTGAGCCATCCCGTGAATCGTGACCGCTTGCTTTTGCAGGGATTGCACAAGCGACGGGTAGAGCCTTGTCGGTGCAAGAAGATCCTCGAGCAAGGGGCGATTGTCGGGTCCATAAACCGTTGTTTCGTCTGCCTTCGCTGCGTTCAGAACGCGTCTCACAAGGCTGTAACCGTTGCTGTGAACACCAGTGCTAGCGATGCCGAGAATCTGGTCGCCGGCCTGGATTTGCTGGCCATCGATCAGGTCGGGTTCGTCCACTACCGCCACGCAAAAACCAGCTAGGTCGTAGCGGCCCTTCGGATAGAACCCTGGCATTTCCGCGGTTTCTCCGCCCAGCAATGTGCACCCGCTGTCGCGACAGCCCGCAGCAATGCCTTCAACCACCTCAGCCATGGCTTCCGGTGTCAGCGATCCGGTGGCCATGTAGTCCAGAAAAAACAGCGGCGCTGCGCCGGATGTGATCACGTCGTTGACGCACATCGCTACGAGATCAATGCCAACGCCGTGGTGCCGCCGTTGATCCTGAGCGAGTTCCAGCTTTGTGCCGACGCCATCCGTGCCGGAGATCAACAGGGGCTGGCGTAACCCCTCGGGGAGCCGCATGATGCCACCGAAGCCTCCGAGTCCTCCCACGACCTCCGGTCGGTGGGTTGATTCCACGGAACTGCGGATGCGTTCGACAAACGCTCTCCCGGCTTCAACATCTACACCCGCAGTCTTGTAGTCCATAAACCCTCCCAGAGACTCGATCCTGCATCGGCGCCGTGAACGTGACGCTTGCCAGATCGTCTCGACCCTGATTAGTGCGGCTTTTCATAGGTATCAGGTCGGCTGATTTCGATGTTCTTCGCCCATTCCCCGCAGATCTCAGTTGTGAATTAAGGAATGGAGGGCCGGAGACCGTTCAGCCTGCTGAGTTCAAGCTCGGGGAGGGCCAACCCGGCAGGTTTGCAGTCCGTAGCTTCCAAATGTCTTTGAAATGTTGAAGCCAGCTCGTTGGTCGGGTCGCATTCCACGAACCGTCAGCGGCTCGGCTGCCTGTTGTGCCGAGTCTTTTTCCTCTGTTGAGCCTTCCTGGTCTTGCTGCAGCTGGCCTGTTGTTGATTCCTGTTGTTGCCTCAGATTTCGACGCGCGAGACACAACAGATCCGTTGGATCCGATGGCCTATGCCACAACGGCAGTCGACAGAGTTGATCCGTCGTCCACGGAGATTCCATCGATAACTCCCACGAAGGAACTGGAGTCACCCAAGGCCAAGCTCGTTCCATCGACAGATCAGAAGCCTCCGAAAGCTCCTGTCGATTCACCAAAAGCGAAACGACAGGACACACCCCAGGTGATTCGTGTCGTCACGGGCGAAGCGAGTTGGTATGGCCCCGGTTTTTATGGAAATCGCACCGCCAGTGGAGAGGTTTACCGTCCTGGAACCATGACGGCTGCCCATCGCAGCTTGCCGTTTGGAACCAAGGTGCGGGTCACCAACCTCTGGAACGGTCGCTCAGCTGTGATCAGGATCAACGACCGCGGTCCTTTCGTTGACCATCGCATCATTGATCTAGGTCATGGTGCCGCCAACTCCCTTGGGCTGACTTCATCAGGGATCGCCAAGGTCCGCATGGAGATTCTGCGCTGACAGTTGCTGTTCTGAAGACGAATTCAGAGCTCCGGGCCTGGTGCAGCAATGCACCAGGCCCTCTGCATTTCGTCCCGACCATGGGGAGCCTGCACGCGGGACATGCCCAGCTCATGCGAGCAGCGTGCTCAGCAGGCTCCGCTTCAGTTCTCGTCAGTATTTTCGTCAATCCGCTGCAGTTCGGTCCCGGCGAAGACTTCGATCGGTACCCGAGGTCTCTGAATGCTGATCTTGCGCTGGCTGAATCCTGCGGCGTTGGTGCCGTTTGGGTTCCTGCCGTGGACGCGCTGTACCCGAAAGGATTTCGGAATGTGTTTCGCCTTCAGGTCCCCGATGGCTTGCAGCGCCATCTTTGCGGTTCGCGACGTCCTGGCCATTTCGATGGCGTGGCCACCGTTGTGGCGCGACTCCTGGCCCTGGTTCAACCTGAACGCCTTTTCCTGGGCGAAAAAGACTGGCAGCAGCTGGTGATTCTCCGCTCCATGGTCCAGAGCTTGGGACTTCCAGTCTCTGTCCAGGCTGTCCCGACCGTGCGCGAGTCGGATGGTTTGGCGCTGAGTTCGAGAAATCGTTACCTCTCGATGGCGGAGCGTCGAAGGGCAGTTGCACTGCACCAGGTGCTCAGCAGGATGGCTGCCGAATCGGTTGATGCGGTGCGCACGGACCTGGTCTTGGCCGGTCTGGAGGTGGAGTATGTAGAAAGAGTTGACCCTCTCAGCCTGCAGCCCTGCGGTCTGGACGGTGCGATCTCGCTGCTGGCCGCGGCAGTGCGATGTGGATCGACCCGCTTGATTGATCACGTTTTCCTGATGTCCCGCAAGCCCCTTGTCGCCATTGATGGTCCAGCCGGAGCCGGCAAGAGCACGGTGACTCGGGCTTTCGCTGAGCGGATGGGCCTGACTTACCTCGATACCGGTGCCATGTACCGCTCGGTGACATGGCTCGTACAAAACCGGGGTGTAGATCCAGCTGATGCCGCTGCCATCGAGCCTCTTCTGACCGATCTGGATGTCCAGCTTCGCTCCTTACCGGATGGAGAGCAGCAAGTCCTCGTCAATGGGGAGGACGTCAGCAAAGCGATTCGATCACCGGATGTGACCGGCTGCGTGTCAGTGGTCGCCGCCCATCGTTGTGTGCGGCAAGCGCTCACCCGTCAGCAGAAGGCGATGGGACAGCAAGGTGGCTTGGTGGCGGAAGGTCGCGACATCGGAACAGCTGTTTTCCCAGACGCGGATTTGAAGGTTTTTCTCACGGCTTCAGTGGCTGAGAGGGCCAGACGCCGTGCCTTGGACCTGCAGCAGCGGGGATTTCCAGTACCTGATCATCAAGACCTCGAGTCTCAAATCGCGGAACGCGATCATCTCGACAGCACCCGCGAGGAAGCACCCTTGGTGCAGGCGGAGGATGCGATGCAGCTTGTCACCGATGGAATGAGCATCGATGCGGTGATTGAAGCTCTTGTGGAGCAGTTCCGCATGCGTGTTGCCGAGGAAGCCTGGCCTACGCCGACGGGCTGAGTTCGTTGAGGAGGTTGCTGCAGGCGTCCTCCAGCAAATCGAGGACATGCTCAAAACCGGCGTCTCCCCCGTAATACGGATCAGGGACTTCGGTTTCACTGAAGCGGCCTGCGTAGCTCAGAATTGATTCAATTTTGGCTTGGGACCGGCCGCCTGCTTCTCGTGCCAGCCCTTGTACCGCCGCGAGATTGTCGGCGTCCATCGTGAGGATCAGGTCGAAATCACTTAAGTCATCGAGGCTGATCTGGCGGGCACGGCTGGGCAGATGAATCCCCCGACGGTTTGCAGCGGCCTGCATGCGCCTGTCGGGGGGGTTGCCGACATGCCAGCCCCCTGTTCCTGCTGAATCCACGACGAACTGATCAGCGAGGTTGCGTTCCTCAAGAAGGTGCAGAAAGACACCCTCCGCGGCTGGAGACCGGCAGATGTTGCCAAGGCAGACGAACA
>CAZJLQ010000131.1:0-4873 GCA_964546675.1 uncultured Synechococcus sp. | reverse complement strand
AATTCGGCTCCTGCCACCGCGTCACGGGTGATCAATACATCAGTGCCGAGCAGGTCAATGCCTTCTGCGGCGGCAAGCCTGAGCCCGAGGCGGCCAAGGTTGGCTTCAGTGTCACCAACCGCAACCAGGTCGTGAGTGGCACCCGCACCGGCCGATCGGAGCATGTGACCGGTGATGAGCCCGGCACCTGCAAAGCCGTGACCGGCACTCCATACGCTGGGTTAGAAGACGCTGGTCAGCACTGCGGCACCCCTGCAGTTCAGGCGATCCGTGAGCGCACTCCGATTCGTCCTGGCACTCCCGCTGCTCCAATGACCGGTCTTCAGCCAGGCATCGGTGGTGTGATGACCGGTGCTGAACGCGGCGCCTGTGAGGCTGTGACCGGCACTCCCTATGTCGGAGCCGATCAGCTCGCTTCGGCTTGCGGGTCTGAAGCACCTGCGGGTAGCGATACCCACGGTGAGGTTGCTGAAGGTGCGGCCTGGACCCGCTTCAGCGTGATGTCGCCTGCTCGCGCTGCACAACAACAGCGCGAGGCCCAGACCGGAGTGACCGGCACCGCCTATGAGCAGGGAAATCGGATTACAGGCCCTTTTGACATGGCGGGCGGCAAGGTGACCGGCACCGAGCAGTTCCGCTTTGACAATCGCGAATTCCAGAACCGGCAATCCCGTCAGTTTCAACCGACCCCTCCGGTCGCAGTTGCTGACCCCTCAGAGTCCAAACCTGCCTCCCGGGTCACCGGTGAGGGGTCGTCCACCAAGGTCACAGGCGATGACTGGGATCGTGGCGAGCACGTCACCGGCACAGAAGGTGCGTCGGCCCGTCGTCGCAATCCGAGCCGCCCGGGTCCGATGAGTGCGATGGCTCCCTACGAGCGCAAGCGCAATGAAGAGATCGATTGGCCTGTCAGCCGTGTCACTGGTTCCAGCGGCAACACGGAGAAGGGCTCGTTGATCACCGTTTCCGGCGGCGCACGAGGTTGATCGGCTGATGGTTCGCTCCATGCCCTTTTCCGGCGGGCGACCTAAGGCCCCCACCGCTCCGTCCCGTCGTCAGCGGTTCCAGTCCGATTTGCGGGCTGATCAGGATCCCCCAGCGGTCAGTTCGTCAACGTTGAGCCCCCGCGAACTCGCCTTGGAGCGCCGTCGCGCCCTCACCAGTGCTGGAAAAGCTGCGGTGCTTGCTTCAGGCACCGTTGCTGGTGGCCGAATTCGCACCAGTCAGGACAGCCGTCGTCCGGTTGCACAGCAACCCGGCTGGGTGCGACGCGATGACAAACGATCGGTGTCGCGTCCCGTTCCCTTCAATTTGAGCCGGTCATCCCTGCCGATCACCCATCGGCAGCATCCGCTGACGGACGCAACCGCGAATGCTGCTCTTCGGGCCTACGAAGACGACGTGAAGGGCCGCTTTGATCGGATTGTGCCCCTGTTGCAGAAGGTGTCTGCTCTTCAGCACGACACTGATTTCATCGAGCAGGCCCAGCGCATGACCCGGGCCGAACTCGGTTTTGACCTGCCACAGCATGTGCTCGACAAATCATGGGTTCGGCCACTGGACATGCGTGCCCTGTTCGCATGGTGCGTGTTCGAGTCCCATCGCCTGTTCAGCGATCGTTTTTTCCAGGACGATCCTCTCTCTGGCGCATCGGGCAGCGATGCGGCGCACCGGTTTGAGCAGTTTCTGCTCGAGTGCGGAATTCATCTCCTCGATGTGAGTCCCTGTGCCGACGGTCGTCTGGCGCACACCGTCGCTTACGCCCTGAGGATTCCCTTCAGCGCAGTGCGTCGCCGCTCCCACGCCGGAGCCATGTTCGATGTGGAGAACACGGTTAACCGTTGGGTGAAAACCGAGCACCGCCGCTATCGGGAGGGCGTCCCCAACCCAGCAACGGAACCCACTCGGTATTTGAAGGTGGTGACCTACCACTTCAGTTCCTTGGATCCCCATCACCAGGGATGTGCTGCCCACGGAAGCAACGATGAACTCGCCGCTTCCGCAGGTCTCCAAAGATTGCTCGATTTTCGTGAGACGGTTGAGAACAGTTTCTGTTGTGGTGCCTCGGTTGACCTCCTCCTGATCGGGCTCGACACCGACACCGATGCCATCCGAGTGCACTCACCGAATCGTGATAGCGAGATGGTCCTTGATCACTGGGTGTGTGCCCGCGACCTTCATGCAGCAACGGCATCGATGACAGCGGATCAAGCCCAGCAGGTGATCAGTGATGCGGTTGCTTCAGCTGCTCCAGGACCAATGGAGCCAGGCATGCAACGGTTCATCACTCGGTTGTTGATCAACAACTGTTCCCAGATCGACTACGTGCAGGATCTGCATCAGGGCCCCTATCCCGATGCAGGCCACGCCGAGCGTTTCATCGGTGTCGGCATTGGTTTCAAGGAGGTTCATCTGCGCAACCTCACCTATTTCGCCCATCTCGACACGGTTGAAGAGGGCGCACCCGATCTGGATGTTGGGGTGAAGATCTTCAAGGGGCTCAACGTCTCCCGCGACCTACCCATCCCCATCGTGGTTCGCTTCGATTACTCGGGTCGTGTGCCCGGAGCCCGGGAGCGGGCGATTGCCGACTGTCGACGGGTGAATGGAGCGATTGCAGCTCGCTATTCCGAGCTCGTTAAAGAAGGGTTGCTTCACACCTGTCTCACGATTCGGGACCGCCATCAGACCGCACCAGCCGAAGTCGTTGGTTCCACTCTCGACCCTCAGATCCAGGAGGCTCACTGATCATGCTGATTGTCAAGGTCATCAAGCCGCTTGTCTCCACCAATCGGATTCCGGATTTTGAACACAAGCACCTTCAGGTGGTTCTCGACGGCAGCACCAAGAAGGTCGCCGTGGATGCCGTCGGTGCCAAACCAGGCGATTGGGTGATCTGCGTCAGCAGTTCCGCTGCCCGGGAAGCTGCTGGCAGTAAGTCTTATCCCAGTGATCTCACCATTGTCGGGATCATCGACCACTGGGAACCTGATCCGCCCAAAACCGCAGCTCCTGCCGCGACGCCAACCGCTGCACCCGTTGCTCCTCCAAAGGCTGCAAAGCCTTCTTCTCCTCAGGCTTCGTCTGCGAGTCAACCAACAGGAGGCAGCACCAGCTGATGGAAATCATGCAGGTGATGGGAACTCTCGTGTGCAGCTATCGCGTCGCAGGACTCGATCACATGCACCTGCGCATTCTCCGCAATAACAAAGGTAAGAAGCTTGTTGCAGTGGATCCCGTAGGTGCCCGTGAGGGCAACTGGGTGTTCACCGCCAGTGGTTCTGCTGCGCGCCATGCCTGTCCCGACAACACCGTGCTGACCGATCTGACGATCGGTGGAATCATCGATTTCTGGACGCCGGACGGATAAGGATCTTCCTTCCTGTTCCTCCGCTTCCGTTCCGCATCCACCCCCTTTTCTTTCATGGCTACCCCATCACCCACACCACGGCGCCGCACAACCCGCAGCTCCGCTGCTGCGAAGACGGTCAATGTGACCCCGGTCAGCAGCGGTTCCAGTGATGGAGCCCGTTCCGAAACGAAGTCCCCTGCTCCCAGCTCAACGAGTCAATCCGCATCCCGCGGTAGGCCGTCTCAGGCCGGCAAGGGTGGTGCCATCACCAAACCCACCGGGAGCTCCGGTGCGATCGCTCCGTCTCCAGTCAGCGGCATTGCTCTTGGCATGATCGAAACCCGCGGCATGGTCCCGGCGATTGAAGCGGCGGATGCGATGACCAAAGCGGCCGAGGTGACCCTGATCTGCCGTGAGTACGTCGGTGGTGGGTACGTCACTGTGATGGTTCGCGGGGAAACGGGAGCGGTTAACGCTGCTGTCCGTGCCGGAGCCGATGCCTGTGAGCGCGTCGGAGATGGCTTGGTTGCTGCACACATCATTGCCCGGCCTCATCAGGAGGTGGAGCCCGCCCTGGAACCCAGTGGAGCCCTGCGTCGCAGTTGAGTTGTTCAGACCAGATCAAGCGCTTTGACATAAAGCGCTGCAAAACGCAAACAGCCGCTTAGATTCGCCGGCCAGTACAGGACAGGCCCGATCCCAACCCTGCTTGATGTTGTGACTCCGGAGCTTTCTCTCCCGACCCAAACAGCCTGGTTGATCCCGCTCTACGGGTTCGCTGGCATGGTCATTTCCCTGCCCTGGGCTTCAGGATGGTTCCGTCGTCAGGCTCACCGTCCTGCCGCGTACCTGAACATCCTGCTGACCCTGCTTGCCTTCGTGCACGGCAGCCTCTTGCTGCAGGAAGTGTTTCTTCAGGGTCCTGTTGATCTCAGCTATCCCTGGCTCACGGTGGCTGATCTCGAATTGGACATCAGCTTCAGCCTGACGCTGAACAACCTTGTTGCCCTCGAACTGATCACCGGCCTGAGTTTGTTCTCTCAGGTGTATTCACTTGGCTACATGGACAAAGAATGGGCTTTGGCCCGTTTCTTTGCACTCCTCGGTTTCTTCGAAGGAGCGATGAGTGGTGTGGTGCTGAGCGATTCGCTGTTTCAGAGTTACTTCCTGCTGGAAATGCTCACCCTCTCCCCCTATTTATTGGTGGGTTTTTGGTACGCCCAGCCGCTGGTCGTCACTGCAGCGCGGGATGCCTTTCTCACCAAACGTGTGGGTGACGTGCTTCTGCTGATGGGCGTTGTTGCTCTCTGCAGTTTCTCGGGTGTGATGGGATTCGGTGATCTCTATGCCTGGGCTGCTCAGAACAACCTCACCTCCTTCGCTGCGACGTTGCTTGGCCTTGGCCTGATTGCCGGACCTACGGGGAAATGTGCCCAGTTTCCAATGCACCTCTGGCTGGATGAAGCGATGGAAGGTCCGAACCCGGCCTCGATCCTCCGCAACTCTGTTGTGGTCACCTGT
>CAZJLQ010000130.1:0-4911 GCA_964546675.1 uncultured Synechococcus sp. | reverse complement strand
GTGGCATCAGCCGTGGAGAACAGAACAAGATTGCCCTTGCCTCAAACGATTTGGCCCACGCAGGACGACTTTATGAGCAGCAAGGCGATTCTGTTAAAGCAAAGCAATTGCAGCTCGCCAGCACTCAAGTCATGAAAAAGCCAGGAAATCCAGAACCAAAGGGCAATGGCTTCGGGTCGAAGTTGCTGGGAGGAACACTGTCGACCATGCAGACCCTGGCACCTCTTGCGATCCGTGCGCTGGCTCCAATGATCCCGTAGCGATCAACGATCTGATCGCAACAACTCGCGAGAAGCTGGTGTTGCCGGTCGGTATCCATAACCGTACGTTCCTCCTTGATTATCATCAAGGACAGCAGGGGTAACGATAACAACAAGCTCACTTTTTGATCGCGTCGAATCAGAGTCGCGGAAAAATTGGCCAATCAACGGCATATCTCCGAGAATTGGCCACTTCCTCGCCTGCTCAGCCTGCCTATCTTGAATCACACCGGTCAGAATGAGAGATTGGCCATCTCTTAAACGGATGCGCCCAGAATCGACAGACCGCTTGTCGATATTAAAGATCTGAACATTCTCTTGAACACCAGCAGGATTAGGCACAGAAATGCTTGGCTGGATTTTCATCGTCACAAACCCATTGTCGTCGATTTTAAATACCTGCAAATCCAAAATCAAACCCGCCATTTGACGGTCATTCGTGAATGTAACTGTCCCATTGTCTGACTCATTTTTCTGGACACCCGTAATCACGCTTTCGCCCGTTTCAACCTTGGCTTTCTCACCTTCTTGGACCAACAAGGTTGGCTGCGCCAAAACCTTGGCAGATGTCGACGTAATCACAGACTCAATATAGGCATAAAACGAATTATCAGGCTGAACATATTTCGCAGGGTCTTTTCCCGGCACATACACGGGCCGGCCATATTTGTCATAGCGCGGCTTCAGCACCTGACTAGCAGCTGGATCTGTCGCTGGGACGTAAATAGGACGTCCCTTGCTATCAAACACTTGAACCAGCTGAGGCTCCGCAGCTGGATCCGTGCTGGGAACATAAATAGGCCTTCCCTGTTGATCAAGCAGTTCGACCATTTCGGTCGTACCATCCGCCAGGGTCACCTCCTTCTGAGCCTGAACATATGGAGGATTAACGACTCGGTTTTCCTCAACAACAGGATCTAACACAGACTGGGCAGGCACACGGGGCACTCTGGCTTGGTAAGCGCCAACCTCACCGTAACCTGATCCATCGGGATCATAAACACCGGTGCCATCACGATTACCGGGTTTGTTTTGGCCAAAATTAATGTGGGCTGTGCCATTTTGACTAACAATAAAAGCATCACCCATACGCGCCGAAAAACTCGAATCAATTGCCTTGTTGTTGTCCAACTGCACAGCGAGAATCTGAACCTTGACCGCCACCTGCCGTTTGCGCAAATCCAACTGTTTCAGATAGGCCTCAGCCACACTGATTAAAAGAGGATCTCCAATCAACGTGATTGTGCTCAGGCGACTATCGGTTGTTCCTGTTAATCCCAATAAAGGGCCGGTGGAAGCTCCATAGGTTTCCACCCGTTCGCGGGAGGATTCCGTGCTTTGTTCAGACACATTTTGGCTGTCCGTTGACGCACCTGTGGTCTCATAATCTCTGTCCGTTGACGTTTCCGTGATCGTGACACTGATTTGCGCACCCAGATTCGCCAGATATTGAGCTGCTTTGTCTGCTTCAACCTGATTCAAGCGAAACACTTTGGACATTTGTGGTCCAAAAGTTTTTGCTGATACCGCGCTCCCCACCATCAATGTGCGGCCGTCCAACTTCCCTTGCAACCCGGAAGCGAGCAGCACGCTGTTGAGAGCCCGGTCAAAGCGCTCGTTTCTGAACGCCATCGTGACGGGAGCACTCAGGATGGAACCGGAATCAGCGCTCGTTGATACATCACCTCCAGCGATGTCATCGTCCACGTAAACGAAGCCATAGCCGCCAAGGCGAGCCAGCGCCATCAATGCATCCTTCGCAGGCGCATCGTTCAAGGTGAGCGTGACCGGTGGGCCACTCACATTCACGAAACTACGGTTGTTGATCAACATCGTGCCGACGGCCATGTCTCCCACCGGTGGCGCCACCGCTCGAGGGCGCATCGGTGGCACATAGGTCGGTTGCGCCACGCGTCCAGGTCGCCTCAAATCGAGCTGACCGGTCGTGCTGATCGTGGGTGAGCCAAGCCCAGGGAACCGCAGAATCAGATCCTGGCCGTTGTCGCTGATCTCCGGCGATGGCAGCTGCACACCAGGCCCTGTTTCCACGAGGAGATCCAACTTGGAGCCGCTCCCCGTGAGGCGGATCGACTGCAACCCCGCCGAAGGCAAGGCAATCTGCTGAGGTCCGCGACTGAGGCCGCTACTGGCTGGAGCCAACAAGCGAGCGGCCCAAGCACTGGCACTTAAGCGCTGATCCACCAAGCGAGCATCAGGACCAACCCCAGCCATGATCACGTCAACACCGTTCGGGGTCTGACGCACCTTCAATTCCACAGCTCGAACGGACTGCGCCCTGGCCATCGAAATGGGAGCCGCCATCTCCAGACAGGGACCCCCGAGCAACCCAAGAATGAGTGACAAAGGAAACAGTCGCTTCGGGGAAGGGATCAGCACGCCGTCGCGACACTCCGAGTTCGTCTTGGCGGATGGTATCGATGCTGGACGGGTTCAACCAGCCTCAATTTGGTGCGTCTTCCAAGGACGCTGATTCCGCTTTTGGATCAGCACCCACCGCCTCAACATCCGGGGTTGCCGGTTGCTTGTCGTAAAACGTGAGTCGCAAACCGAGCACCGTACCGGAGGATCCCTCCGCATTGGTGTCTTCAGAGGATGCGGCCGGTAGATCCACCTGTTCCAATTCAAGGTCACTGCTCTCCACCAACAACTGCAGCCGCTCCATCCGCTGCAGAAAGTCCTGCAGACCAGCGAATGAGCCTTGCACCCGCAACAACAATGATGTCTTGCGGTACCCCAAACCCACCAAAGGATCAGTGGGTGCGGTCTCTTTGCTGGCGTCTTTTTTCGACTTCCTTTGACGACGTTGAGGCCGATTGCTCTGCTGAGGGGGAGCGCTCTGAGGCGTCGTTGGTTCATAGAACTTCAGCTCCACGCCGGCGGCCTGCGCATCTCGATCCAACCAAGCAAGAAAGGTTTGGATGCGTTCACGACCAGCGATCAAATCCACCAACAGCGCCTGTTGATCCTCAGCGGCCTGCTGCTCCTCCTGCGCCTTTGCCAGGTTGCGCTCCAGGCTTGGCATCGACTGCTGCAACCCTTCCAGTTGCTCCACACGCTCGCGTAGAGCATCAACACCAACCCAGGCAGGACGAACCAGAGCCAAATACACGATCGCGGCCATCAATCCACCTGCCAGCAAGGGCAAGCCGACCAGCAGCCGTTCACGGCTGAACCAAATTGACTTGTTCGCTCCAGACAGATTGGTCACAGATCAATGCCCCGCTCCACCAAGAATTGGTAACGGCGAGCCAGCCCATCCGCGCCAAGCTGCTGCAGCTCCTCTGGAGAGACTTGAACCGTTGGATTAATGGCAACACGCAGATTGAAATCAGCCAGTCCAGCGTCATCGGTGTTGACCTTTTCAACGGTGACGCCTTCGAGCGGAACAGCTGGGAGCGCTTCAAGATTCAGTGCCAAAGCGTTAATCCGTTCAAAGGCACCTGCCCCAGCTTCAAACTCGGCCAGACCAGAGAGGATGAGCTGATTCGGTTGGACGCTGACTGAAAGCAGCTGAACGCCGGCTGGGGTGACGCGCCGCAGTTGCTCCAAAAACGCAGAGCCGGATCGAATCGACACCAGCTGGGACGCCAAACGCGCCGTATCACCCGTTAAGGCTTTGGTGCGTTGTCGCATCGCCTGCAAGCGTTGACGCGCTGAGTTGACGCGTTGTTCGATCGGTTGAAGCTGGGCCACTTGCTGTTCAAGCTGGGCCTTCTCCAGCCTTAACCAAAACAACAGCAGAACGCTGAACACAAGCAGAACGCCACCAAGACTGGATCCAATCAGCAACAACCGGCGTGCCGACAACAAAGGCCTGGGCGCAACCGTGAGACCCAGCTCAAGCCGACGTTCACGAAGCAGATCCGCCTGATCATCGCCGCGCCGCAAGGCCATCAGAGTGCCTCCTGACAAGCCCCCATCAAAGCGAGATGAGCCAATGGATCAAGGGGGACCGGCTCGAGGTCAGGCACCAATGGCTCTGGGCACCAAACCGAATCGACGCCAAGATTGAAAAGATCTCCATTGCACTGCAACATTTTGGATAGGGAATGAAAGTCCGATTCAGGTGCAGTCAGCACCCAGGACACCGATACGACCGCGTGTGAAAGATTCGTCCAAGCATCAACAGCCTGCCGCACTTGGCTGCCTAAATCTGTTTCTGAATGCAGCTGACAATCCACCTCAGGGATCCCATCGCGCAGCAGGATCAAACGGGGACTTGATGATTCGCTGTGTTTGACCAACCATGCCACATGGGCGCTTTCCAGAGGAACAAGAGATTGGGTTGCCCAAAAAGCTGAGCTGAGCGTCCATGTCACCCTGCGTAGGGGCAGATCAGCAAGCTCAATCACATCGATCCAGCTCTGGAGAGTCTGCCGAGGCGTGGACACCTCCAGAACAGAATCGGAAATGGAGAGATAAGAGTGGTAGTCAGCCTGACTGGGCAGGCTCTCATCAGGCACTCCAACATTGAGATAACTGAAATTTGCTGCAGCAAGCCTGTCTAAATTCACACCATCAAGAACGCGCCAGTTGCATGCACCAACTGGCAGCAACAACTCAATCTGAGCACCTTCAACGTCGCAATCAAGGAGCAGATCAGCCAGCAATTCGCCCATGGGTTCACGCT